>NZ_JAYMRY010000012.1:0-186289 GCF_038900695.1 Paraburkholderia sp. JHI2823
ATGTCCGGTTCGATGAGCGGGGTGTGGAAACGGGGTTAAGGCGAGGTTACTCGGGCACCGCCAGACGAAAGGGGCGGCAACAGACAAACCGAACCTACCGCTACCGCGCCACATCTCGACTCTACCGGTTGCCGACTTCCGCCACATGCATGATGGAGCAGCCTTCGCCGGATTTGACGGTGTCTGTCCGATGACGTCCCGACTTATACACTTCAAGGTCTTATCCCCGTCACCGCGCCGATATTGGCTTCAGGTTCCTTGCGATTCGCACTGAACCATGAAACGTCCACACGCAAGCCCCCAAGCGCAGCGGATCTGCCTACCCGGATCGAAGCGCCATGTGCACTCGCAATGCGCCGCACGATCGACCACCCGAGGCCGCTCCCGCTTTGCCCGGTGCCCCGCGCCCGGAAGAACCGGTCTCCGAGCCGGTGCAAGTCGTCCTCCGGCAGACCCGGCCCGCTATCTTCCACGGCCAGCACGACGCGGCCATCGCAACGGCGCACCGACACCGAGATTCGAGCCCGAGGAGGGCTATAGCGGACAGCGTTGTCGACCAGGTTGCGAATGAGCGCAGCAATCAGCACCTCGTTGCCTGTGATGTCGCAGTGTTCAGCCGCTTCGAGTTCGAGTCGCTGCCACTTGCCGATCGACCGGGGGGCGATGTCGGCGACAACCTGCTTCGCAACGGCACCCATGTCGACCGCAGTGCTGTCAGTGGTATCGTCGGCCGGCGTCCCCGCTTCGAGTCGCGACAGCAGCAAGAGCTGGTCGACGAGATGCGCCATACGGTCGCAGCCCTCGAGCACGCCAGAGAGCGCGTGCCTGCGAAGCGCGGCATCGGCTTCCGCCATCGCTACCTGGGCCTGTGCCTTGATCGCGGCGATGGGCGTGCGCAGTTCATGCGCGGCATCGGCGGTGAAGCGCCGCTCCGCGTCGAGCACAGCCCGAATGCGATCGAACAGACGGTTGAGCGCATCGAGCATCGGCTGCATTTCTTGGGGTGCGCGATTCATCCGGACCACGTCCAGTGCACGCGGATCGCGCCGCGCCAGCATGCTGCCCAGGTCCCGGAGCGGCGCCGCGCCTCGCCGCACTGCCCACCAGGTCACGAGCGCGAGCACCGGCAGGGCGCCGGCCATGGGCCAGAAGGCGCTGCGCATCACCGCCATCAGTATCGAAGTGCGTGAGTCGACCCGTTCGCCCACGTAGACTTCGACATCGTGCTGCGCGCCGGGAGTCGCAAACACGCGCCATGCGTTGCCCTCTATCTGGACGGTCCAGAACCCCGATTGCCGCTTCTCCCGGGAAGGCACCATCGGTTGCGCGGGCGCGTTGGCCGAATGCATGCCGAGCCGCCCTTCGTGGAAAACCTGAAATACCACCTTCGGCGCATAGGGATGCAGAATCGGCGTGTCCAGGGTTTCGTCGTCGTCTGCCGCCTGGGCCTGCTGCATCACCAGCAGCGCGGCAGCCTGCGCGAGGTGGCTGTCGAGTAGCTGATCGATTTCCCGCCGCGCGTCCTGCCAGGTGAGTACGCTCGCGCCCAGCCACACGCCAGCGACCACACCCGTCACGAGCACCAGCAAACGTCCCTGCAGCGAGCGAGGCAGCTTCATGGCTCGCCCGTGGTTTCGCGCATCAGCACGTAGCCCACGCCGCGTACCGTCCGGATCAGGTCGCTGCCGAGCTTGCTTCTGAGGCGGTGCACATGCACTTCGACTGCATTGCTCTCCACTTCCCGGCCCCAGCTATACAGGTGCTGCTCGATCTGCTCACGCGAAAGCACGCGGCCTGCATTGAGCATCAACACGTGCAGCAGATCGAACTCGCGCGCGGACAGCGTGACGGGTGCGCCGCCGCGGTAGACCATACGCGATGCCGGTTCCAGCACCACATCGTGAGCCTGAAGCCGCTCGCGCGGCCGGCCATGCGCGCGGCGCACCAGTGCCCGCAGCCGGGCGCCGAGTTCATGGAGGTCGATCGGTTTGACCACGTAGTCATCGGCGCCGATGTCGAGCCCGCGAACGCGGTCCTTCACGGCATCGCGCGCCGTGAGCACCAGAATGGGAAGCTCCACACCGGCGCGGCGCACGTTTAGCAGCACATCGATTCCGTCCATGCGCGGCAAGCCGAGATCGAGCACCGCAGCCGCATACGGTTGCGCGCGCAACTCGCTTTGCGCCGCTTCACCGTCGCGAACCCAGTCGACTTGAAAGCCCTGCTGCCGCAACCCGGCACGAATGCCGTCGCCGAGCAGGGTGTCGTCTTCGACAAGCAGAATGCGCACGCGTGAAAGGTCCTGTCGATCGGGTTCAGTCGCCGTCTCCATCTCCGTCGGTCCGCAGATGCGCAGCGGAACCGGCGGATGGGGTTGGCGCCGGTGTTTGCGGCGCTGCTTGCCATTGTGTCCACCACCAGGCGATCGCGGCTGCCATGACCAACGCAGCGAATCCCCAGCGCGCGGTTCGTATGCTTTCGTTCGCGCGGCCCGATTTGTATCCCGTTACCATCGCGCCAATCAGGTTTTCGCGATGCAGCAGGCTACTCGCCAGCACCGCGACGACGTGAATGGCGATGAGCGCGAGCATGGCGTTGGCGACGCCCCCATGCAGCTCGCCAAGCCATTCGCCGCCGGTGCCGTTATAAGCGGCCCAGCCGGTCGCTCCGACCGCCCAGGTCATGAGCAGCATCGCAACGATCGCGATGGCGCCTGCCGGATTGTGGCCAACGTGTCGTTCAGGACGTCCCTTGAGGAGGCTCGCCATGTAGCGCATGACCGCTGTTGGCGAGCGCACGAAGGCGGAGAACCGGGCGTATCGCGTGCCCATCAGTCCCCAGACGATGCGAAACCCTACGAGGCCGACCATCGTGTAGCCCAGTGTCGCGTGCAGCAGGCGCCATCGCTCGCTCTCCGCGGTCAGCCAGGCGCCGGCGAACGAGGCAACCATCAGCCAGTGGAACACGCGCACGGGCGCGTCCCATACCAGAATCCGGATCGTGCCGGACGCATGCGCGTCATTGTCAGCGCGGGATACGGATGTATCGTTCATCGAAATTTCCTTGATCTGCCTGCGTATGGCAGGCGGCGCAGTTGGACGCGCTCTTGATTGCGGGACGCCGCCACGTCGACGCGGGCACTTCGTCGTGCGCGGCCATGAACCATGAGGTGCGGGTAATGCGATCCTCGGGCGGTGCGTTCGCCGCCCGCCCCGCGTTTGCCGCGTGGCCCGTGAGCCAGCCTTCGAGCTGCTTCACGGAAGCGGGGTCCAGAGACGCGTTGGTGCCGAAGTGGTGATCGAGATTGTTCAGGATGCGTCGCCATGAATCGGCAGGCAACATACCTGGCGGATAGGCCAGGTGGCACGCGGCGCACTCTTGCCGGTATTTGGGCAGTGGCGTCACGGATCTTGCCTGCTGTTGTTCTTCGTCCTCCGCGAAACCCGGGCCGGAAAGCACGGTCGCGGCCAGTGCCGTGAACGCGAACGCAATAGCAGTAGCGGGTCGGATTCTCATAGGTCAGTCACCAGCGAAGTCATCGATGTGGATCGCGCCGTGCGTGCTATGGCTTGAGCGTCATGAGCCAGCTCAGGATGTCGGCTTTCTCCGACACCGTGCACTCGCGCCCAACCACGTCGCCGCAATTGCGGCGGAACCACTTTTCCGTTTTTGCCGCATCGGTAAAGCGCTCCGGATTGAAGGCCGGCGCGAGCGGTGCAATCGTCTTGCCCGTGGCTGCGTGCTGGCCGTTTGCGGTCGGCGTGGCGCCGTGGCAGGTCGCGCAGGCCCACTCACGGCCATGCCGCGTGGTGAAGAACTGTTGGCCCCGCGAGGGCACGGGCGCAGATCCCGACTGCGCGGCGTAGCCGTTCAAGATTTGCGCGGGAGATTGCGCGTACGCGGCTGGAACACCGGTGGCAGTGACAAAGCCGAACACGTAGAGCAAGCGAAGCGCGCGCAGGCATCCGGACGTGAGCATCGTGAATTCTCCTGGTGGATGCCCTCCATGTTCGGGCGGCTTCCTTACCGGATTCTTAACGCCGCCATCCAATGCATTTTCAACAACCGCGCCCCGCTTTTTTTGATCTGAATCAACCCCGTCGGATCACGCGGTGGTCAGTGCCCACGGGGCCGGAGAACGGATCCGCTGACCCTTCAGCATCATGCAGACGATGAATTGACGTATGTCAATGGCTAAAGCAGCAACGTTCGTAGATTGGAACAAGCGGTTCCCTGCGTCGCAGGTGAGCGCCCGGTATGCATGATGAAGGAGATGACGATGTACGTTGTTTCGCGTTTGAGCCGAGTTCTTCTTTGTCTGGCTGGCGTGGCTCTCTATGGAACGGCTCTGGCCGATTCCTCGCCATCGCCGAACGTCGCGTCTCAGGTCGACTGCGGGAGATGGGGGAATGGGCCGGGGCCGGGCATGATGGGTGGCGGGTATGGTGCGGGAATGATGGGTTACGGCGCCGGGCCCGGCATGATGCATGGCTACGGAATGGGAATGGGCATGGGCCCTGGCGCCATGATGCCGGGCGGCTGGGCAGCCAGTCTGGATCTGACCGACGACCAGCGTACGAAGATCAATCAGATCCAGGACCAGGCACGCAAGCGTCTCTGGGCGCTGATGGGCAGCATGATGGATCAGCAGGCGACGCTGCGCGACTTGTACCAGGCGCCGAAGCGCGACGACGCGGCAATCGACGAGACCCACAAGGCGATCGGCGCGCTCCGTCAAAAGATGACCGACTCCTCGATCGATGCGCGCAAGCGTGTGGAGGCCGTGCTGACGCGCAAGCAGCTGGACAAGCTTCGCGCGTACGAAAATCAGGCGGACGAGCTCGGATGGTGACGTATGGCGAGGTCGAAGTGCGAACTCGCTGCTGCTGAAGCCGACGCGCGTTCGATCCACCGCAGTGCATGTCGAATCGCAGCGTCTCGATGAATGTATCGTCGATGATGGTTCACTGCGATTCGAGCGTACGGATCAATCGGACGCCGGCACCCTTGCCAGGCTACGTCACGCCTTGACGTTAATCAGTTGACCGATCGTCTGGCCACTGGAATTGACGGTGGGCGCCGATGCAGTCGGTGCCGCCTGCGACGCCTTATCGTCAGCGTCGCCATCCCTGTCAGGACCCACCTCGCCAGCTTCACCGCCCTTCGAGACGTTTGGCGGCAACGGATGCTGCTGTGCGACGGCGTTGCCGCCGATGGAAGATATCGTCATTGTTTTCCTCTGGAAAATATGGGTACAACGCTGTGCCCGATCGGGTTATCGGCGCGCGTTGCTCGTGGATTGAGTCTCTTTCTGGAGGAAACCTTCTCACCATGGTGAGCAATCACCGGTTGCGGCCGGGACGCGTCGGCGAAGAAAAACCGAGGCGATTCGTGGCTTCGTTTCCGTTGCATGTCGCGTAAACCCTCCCGCAAGAAATCGCCCGCCGTAAGAACCGGGTAAGCCGGCGCTTTTAACTTACTCACGAGCGCATCGAAAGAACAACAGCTGAGAACGTGCGCCCGAGCGCATCGCGCCACATCCCCGCACGGGGATCCCCAACTCATATGGCTCGCTGATCGTTCCGGCGCTGCCCGAAAGAACGCGTTCTTTCAGGCAGTGGAAGATACCCGTATAGGAGACGAAGATGGACCTCAAACTCGCAGAGAAAATAAAATCGAGCGCGACATATCGCGAACTGGTGCGAAAGCGCTCGAAGCTCGCCTGGACGCTGACCGCCCTCGTGCTGGTCGTCTACTACGGCTACGTGCTGCTCGTCGCCTTCGACAAGAGTCTGCTTGCCGCGAGGATGGGTGCGGGCGTGATGACCTGGGGCATGCCGATCGGGCTCTTCGTGATCGTGTTCACGGTGGTGATCACCGGCCTCTACGTGCGCCACGCCAACAGCAACTACGATGAACTCACCGACCGGATCAAGCGGGAGGCCGCATGAAAGCCCGACAATTCCTCGCCGCAAACGCGCTGCTCGCCGCTTCGGCCAGTTGCTTCGCCGCCGGTGCCGACCTCGGCCAGGCGGTCAAGCAGGCGACCAACTGGACCGCGATCTGCATGTTCATGCTGTTCGTGATCGCCACGCTGTTCATCACCAAATGGGCCGCCAGAAAGACGCGCTCGGCCGCCGAGTTCTATACCGCGGGCGGCGGCATCACCGGTTTTCAGAACGGCCTTGCGATCGCGGGCGACTTCATGTCTGCGGCGTCGTTCCTCGGTATCTCGGCCGCGGTCTACGCGAACGGCTATGACGGCCTCATCTATTCGATCGGCTTTCTGGTGGGCTGGCCGATCATCACGTTCCTGATGGCCGAACGACTGCGCAATCTCGGCCGCTTCACGTTCGCCGATGTGGCCGCCTACCGCTTCAAGCAAGCCCCGATACGCGCGTTCGCCGCATCGGGCACGCTCGTCGTGGTGGCGTTTTACCTGATCGCGCAGATGGTGGGCGCGGGACAGCTCATCAAGCTGCTGTTCGGCCTCGACTACTGGATCGCGGTGGTGATTGTCGGCGCACTAATGATGGTGTACGTGCTCTTCGGCGGCATGACCGCGACCACCTGGGTGCAGATCATCAAGGCGTGCCTGCTCCTTGCGGGCGCCTCGTTCATGGCTTTCATGGTGCTCTGGCAATTCCACTTCAGCCCCGAGGCGCTGTTCGCGAAGGCCGTGGAAGTGCACGAGAAGAAGGCCTCGATCATGGGGCCGGGCAACTTCATCAAGGATCCGATCTCGGCGATCTCGTTCGGCATGGCGCTGATGTTCGGCACGGCCGGCCTGCCGCACATCCTGATGCGCTTCTTCACCGTTCCCAATGCGAAGGAAGCACGCAAGTCGGTGTTCTGGGCGACCACCTGGGTCGGCTACTTCTACATCCTCACCTTCATCATCGGCTTCGGCGCGATCGTGCTGGTGAGCACGAATCCGGTCTTCAAGGACGCGGGCGGCAAGCTGCTCGGCGGTGCCAACATGGCCGCCGTGCATCTGGCGAATGCGGTCGGCGGCAATGTGTTCCTCGGTTTCATCTCGGCCGTCGCCTTCGCGACCATCCTCGCGGTCGTCGCTGGCCTCACGCTCGCCGGTGCTTCGGCCGTGTCGCACGATCTGTATGCGACCGTGCTCAAGCACGGCAAGGCATCGAGCGAGAGCGAACTGCGCGTTTCGCGTTTCACCACGGTCGTGCTGGGCATCGTTGCGGTCGTGCTGGGCATCGTGTTCGAAAAGCAGAACATCGCGTTCATGGTGTCGCTCGCCTTCGCAGTCGCGGCCTCGGCCAATTTCCCGGTCCTGTTCATGTCCGTGCTGTGGCGCGGCTGCACGACGCGCGGCGCCACCATCGGCGGCTTCCTTGGGCTGCTCTCGGCGGTGCTGCTGACGGTCCTCTCCAAGGCCGTGTGGGTCGATGTATTCCACTATGCGAACGCACCGTTTCCGTACGCTTCGCCCGCGCTCTTTTCGATGGCGATCGGCTTCGCCGGCATCTGGATCTTCTCGGTGACCGACAAGTCCGCTCGCGCACGGATCGACCACGCCGGGTTCGAGGCGCAGAGCGTGCGCTCGGAAACCGGCATCGGCGCGGTGGAGGGCGCGAGCCACTAACGAGGCCTGGTACACTTCGAAGGGGCGGCGTCGCGACTCGGCGAGGTCGACTATCGAAGAGATTCAAAAGGGAGGGGGCGACGCATCTGCGGCGCCTCCTTCCGTCAATCTGCAGTCGATTAGCAAGCCGAAGTAACTTCAAGGCTTTGCGACATGCCACATGTCTTTGAAGCCGTCGCCATTCGTCTGTCCTGCCCGCGTGTCTTTGGCATAGCGATAGAGGGGGTGGCCCTTGTAGGTCCATTGATGCTTCCCGTCCGCAGAAGCGATGAGCCCCCAGTCGCCGCTCGCCTTGTCGTAGGGATCGGCGAGCGCGGCGGGCCACATGGCGGCGCACGCGCCGGCGCAGGCGCTTTTGCCCTGCGCCGTATCCTTGTCGAACGTATAGAGCGTCATACCGTCGTCGTCGACGACGATGCCGTTGGCAACCTTGGGCGCTTCCGCGAACGCCGCGATCGGCAGCAAGCAAGCCGCTGCGACGCACAACAAGATTCTGGTCATGATTTCCGTCCTTGTGAAAACCCACCCGGGATAGCTGATAAACGGCTGACGGCCGCGTTTCTTCCACCATGGCCACCCATTCGTTCGCTGTCGAACAAACGCGGGTAAGGGCATCACGCATGATCTTCTGGCGCGCTTTTGCGCCAGCAGCTTTTGTGCACCAGGAGCCGCCGGGGCGGGCCGGATGGGGCATACTGCACAGCGCGCCCCGCCTTTTTGCCCGAGGAAGCCGCGATGATCTTTCGACAGCTTTTCGACCCCGTATCGTCCACTTACACCTACCTGCTCGGCGACGCTGAAAGCGGCGAAGCGCTGCTGATCGACCCCGTCTACGAGCAGGTGCCGCGCGATCTCGCGCTCTTGCAGGAGTTGGGCCTGCGGCTTCAGACGACGTTGGACACCCACGTGCACGCCGACCACGTAACGGGCGCATGGCGCTTGCGCGAGCGCTGCGGCAGCCGGATCGCGCTCGCCGCGGTGGTGGGCGCCGAGGGCGTCGACCTGCCGCTACGGCATGGCGACCGCGTTTCGTTCGGCAAGCGCTATCTGGAAGTTCGCGCCACGCCCGGCCACACGAGCGGCTGTCTGACCTATGTGCTCGACGACGCGAGCATGGCCTTCACCGGCGATAGTCTGCTGATACGCGGCTGCGGCCGTACCGATTTCCAGGGCGGGAGCGCGCAGGCGCTTTTCACGTCGGTGCGCGAGCAGATCCTCACGCTGCCCGACCCTTGCCTGCTTTATCCCGGGCACGACTATCGCGGCATCACGGTCACGAGCGTGGCCGAAGAGCGGCGCTTCAACCCGCGCCTGGGTGGCGACGTCGATCTCGGCGATTTCGCGGGCTACATGCATAACCTGAATTTGCCGCACCCCAAGCTGATGGCCGTCGCGGTGCCCGCCAACCTGCGCTGCGGGAAGCCCGAAGGCGAGGCGCCGGTTCAGGAGTCGCCCGACTGGGCGCCCCTCACGCTGCGCTTTAGCGGCGTATGGGAGATCGAGCCGATGGCGCTGCTGGAGCATGCGGCCGGGTTGCAGATCGTGGACGTGCGCGAGGCGCCCGAGTTCATCGACCCGCTCGGCCACTTGCCCGACGCGAAGCTCGTGCCGCTCTCGCAGTTGATGGCCCGGATCGACGAACTCGACCGCGAGCGCCCCGTCGTGGCCGTGTGCCGCTCGGGTGTGCGGTCTGCGCAGGCGAGCGTGCTGCTGAGCAAGGCGGGCTTCGACAAGGTGGCCAATCTCGCTGGCGGGATGCTGCGCTGGAAGGCGGAGGGTTTGCCGGTCGCGCCAGGGAGCCGCTGATGATGCCTTCGAGGAGACGAACATGACTGCCCACGACTTCGCCGAGTTCTCCTGGGACGAGCAGGAGGACGTCAAGGCCGTGCTTGCCAGCCGGGGGCTCGAGCTGCGCGAGTTCAGGATCTCGGACAACGCCAGCGCGGCTGGGGAGGGGAAGAACGGACCGGTCCGGCAGGTTTGCGTAACGCGGATCACCAATGGCAAGACGGCCACCTATGAAACCGACCACTTCGCCCCCTGGATCACCGACTTCGACGAGGCGCTGCAAGCCGGCGAATTCGACGACTGAGCGGTTATCGGCTCAACGCGGCCTGAGCCCGCTGGAGCCACTCGCCATTGTGTTCGCGGGCATGGCGCGGCCAGTGCTTCGCGTCGTGCACGATTTCGGCATATAGCTCGCGCGCGCGCTGGCGGTCGGCTGGATCCGGCTGCTTCGCCAGCCAGTCGGCGAACAGGCAACGCGGTGCGGCGTCGCTTGCGCACGAGAGCGCGGTTTCGAACGCGGCACGCGCGCCCGGTGCCCCTGTCGCGGCCAGGGCACGTGCATACAGCAAGGACGGATCCGGTTGCTGGCGGGCGACCGGTTGCACGGCGAACAGCTTTTCCAGCGTCTCCTGTGTGGCCGCGGCATTGCCGTTGGCAAACTGCGCACGCGCCAGCCCTTCGAGCAAGGCCGGATCGGACGCGAACGGGCCGCTGGCTGCGGCCTGATAGTGCTCCAGCGCTTCGGCGGCGTTGCCGGCATCGAGCAGCGCGGCCCCCAGCCGCATGCGATGCGCGACGGTCGGCGCGCGGTCGAAATCCGTGCGCGCCTCGCGCACCGCGCGATTGGGATCGACGAGCTGCGAGATGGCCCTTGACGTCGCCCTGGCCCCGCGCGACTGGCGCAGCGAGGGCAAGTAGATGACGAAGAAGTAGACGAGGCTGCCAAGACCAGGAAAAAGAAACAGGATCAGCAGCCAGTACATGTTCTGCTGGTTGCGAATCGCATGCACCGCGAAGAGCAGGGCGATGATGACGTAAAGGCTGATTCCGAAAATGCGCATCGACGAGAAGGTCCGTTGTGCTGCGTGATCCGCCGCGAGTCATCGAATCGATCGGGTGGCGGGGAACGCGTCAATGGGAAGGGCCGTGCAGGTTGCGCTGCAGCGACTCCAACCCCCAATGATACTGCCTGGCGGTTTCGGTCTCCGCGAGCGCGCCGCGAATCGCGGCCTTTCGAACGGCAATTGACGGATCGGCGCCCACAGACGCGGTTGCGCCTACGCGCGTTTCGCGGCGACGTACGTGTAGACGACCGGGAGCACGAACAGCGTGAACGCCGTGCCCACGAGCATGCCGCTCGCGAGCGTGATGCCTATCGCGAAGCGGCTCGCTGCCCCTGCGCCGCTCGCGAACACCAGCGGCGCCATACCCGCGACCATCGCAGCCGTGGTCATCAGGATCGGGCGCAGCCGCACCGCGGCCGCGCGCTCGATTGCGGCAGCGCGGTCGAGCCCTTCGGCGCGCCGCAAGTCGTTCGCGAAGCTGACCATCAGAATGCCGTGCTTCGAGATGAGACCGATCAGCGTCACGAGCCCGATCTGTGTATAGATGTTGAGCGTCGCGTAGCCCAGATAGAGCGGCACGAGCGCGCCGCAGACGGAGAGCGGCACGGTCACGAGAATCACGACCGGATCGCGCGTGCTCTCGAACTGCGCGGCGAGCGCGAGAAAGATCAGGATCAGCGCGAACACGAACGTCACGATGAGCCGGTTGCCTTCGTGCACGTATTGCCTCGACTCGCCCAGCCAGTCGATCGAATAGCCGGCAGGCAGGTCCAGCGAGCGCAGGAATTCGACCGCTTCGCCCATGGTCACGCCTGCTGCCGGTATCGCCGAAAACGTGACCGCGTTCATCTGGTTGAACTGGTTGAGCATCGCGGGTTGATGACCCGTCGAAACGCGCACGACCGTCGACAGCGGAATCATCCCGCCCGACGCAGTCTTCACGTAGTAGCGGTTCAACGTATCGGCGGAGAGGCGCTCGTTGCGCGTGACCTGCGTAATTACGTCGTATGCGCGCCCGTCGTGGTTGAAACGGTTCACATAGTTTTCGCCGACCAGCAGCGCGAACGTTTCGGCAATGTGCTGCATCGTGATGCCGAGCGCGTTCGCCGCGTCGCGGTCGATGTCGACGTTGATCGCGCGGCTGTCGAATGTGAGGTCAGTGTCCATGGCCGCGAACAAGCCGCTGTTCGTCGCGTCCGCCTTCAGTTTCTCCATCTGCACAAACAGCTCCGGGTAGCTTGCGGGCGCGAGCAACACCATCTGCACCGGCAAACCGCCGCTCGACGCGGGCAACGCCGGCAGCAGGAAGGCGAATACCTGGGTGCCGGTTATTCCGTTTGCCCCGGCCTGCACGAGCGACTGCAGTTCGAATGCACTGCGCTCGCGCCCGGACCAGTCCACCAGGTTGACCCCGGCAAAGCCGAGGTTGTTGCCGTTGTAGCCGTTCAGGATGAAACTCGTATCCGCCTCAGGCAACGTTCGGAACACGCGTTCCATGTCCGCCGCGTAGCGCTCCATGTAATCGAGGTTCGCGTACTTCGGCGCCTTGATCGCGGCCATGATAGAGCCTTGATCCTCGGGCGGCGCGAGCTCGTGTTTGGCCCCCAGCGCGAGCGGTACGATGACGGCCATCACACCGACGCCGAGCGCTACCGTTGCGCTCCGCGCCGCGAGGCTCGCACGCAGCGCGCGCTGGTAGCGTGCAGTGAGTTGCCCGAGCCCGCGTTCGATCGCGCGTTCGAGACGCGAGGCGGCTACGCCCCGTGCGAGAAGTTGCGCGCCGAGCATGGGCGACAGCGTGAGCGCGACCACGCCCGACATCAACACGGCGCCCGCGAGCGTGAACGCGAATTCGCGAAACAGCGACCCGGTCAGGCCGCCCATCAGTCCAATGGGCGCGTAGACGGCAATCAGCGTGCCCGTCATCACGACGACCGGCGCGACGATCTCGCGCGTGCCCACGAGCGCAGCGCGCAGCGGCGCCATGCCACCTTCGACGTGCCGGTGAATGTTCTCGACAACGACGATTGCGTCGTCCACGACGAGGCCGATGGCCAGCACCATCGCGAGCATGGTCAGGATGTTCAGTGAGAAACCGGCGGCCAGCATCAACAACGCGGTGCCGGCGAGCGACAGCGGAATCGCGACCACGGGCACGATGACCGCGCGCAGCGAGCCGAGAAACACGAAGATCACGACCACGACGATGGCGACCGTTTCGGCGAGCGTGACGCAAACCTCGTCGATCGACGCATGAATGAAGCGGGCGACGTCGAAGCCGTTCGCGATGGCGAGGCCTTCGGGCTTCGTATGTTCCATCTGGGGCAGCAGTGCCTCGATGCCGCGCACGATCTCGAGCGGATTGCCCGCAGGCGTAGCGTTCACCGCGATGTAAACGGCGCGGCGGCCGTTCATCAGCGCGCTCGAGTCGTCGTTCTGGCCGCCCGTTGCGACGGACGCCACGTCCTTGAGCCTTACGACGCCATGGTCGTAGCCGCCGGTTTTCACGATGAGTTCGCCGAACGAGCGCGGGTCGCCGAGATCGGTGTTCGCGGCGATGTCCGCGGCCGTCAGCGCGCCTTTGGCCTGACCCGGCGCCGCCTGCACGTTGTTCGCCTTGAGCGCCGCCGCGATCTCGCCCGCGCTCAGCCCGTGCGCCGCGAGGCGCGCCGCGTCGATCCACACGCGCATCGCGAGATTGCGGCCGCCGAGGATGTCCGCGGACGCGACGCCGGGCACGGCGCTCACGAGCGGCTGTGCGACACGCACCACGAAGTCGGTAATCTCGGGCACAGACAGCGTGTCGCTCGCGAAGCCGAGGTACATGACGGCGGTCGGCGCGTCCGTGAGCCTGGTGATGACCGGATCGTTCGCATCGACCGGTAGCCTGTATTTGACCTGCTGCACCTTCGCCAGGACTTCGGTCATCGCGCGGTCCGAATCCGCGCCGAGGCGCAGCCGCGCCTTCACGACGCTTCGGCCTTGCGTTGTCGTCGAGGCGAGATAGTCGATGCCTTCGGCGGTCGCGATCGACTGCGCGATGGGCGCCGTGACGAAGCCTTGCATCAGCGTTTGCGATGCGCCGGGGTAGCCGGTCTCGACGCTAATCGTCGCGCTTTCGAGCGCCGGGTATTGCCGGACCGGCAACGCCATCAGTGCGCGCGCGCCGACGAGCAGGATCAGCAGACCCAGAGTCGCGGCCAGCACCGGGCGCTCGATGAACAGGTCGGTCCAGCGCGCGCCGTCGGCTTCATGTTCGCGGCGCCGGATCATTGCGGCCGCTCCGGCGGCGTTGCGCCGTCGAGTGCGATCTTCACGCGCATGCCCGGCGCGACGCGCAACTGGCCGGACGTCACGATGACTTCACCGGGACGCAGACCGTCGAGCACCGCCACGCGGTCATCGCGGCGCGCACCGGTCTCGATGCGGCGAATCGCAACTGTGCCGACGCCGTTGCGGTCCGCGTGCTCGACGACGGCAACCGTTTCGCCGTCCTGCGAGGTCTGCACCGCGGTATCGGGCACCGTGAGCACGTCGTGCCGGGGCGGCAGTTCGAGCCTGACCTGGGCATACATGCCGGGGCGTAACAGATGGTTTGGATTGCTCAGCGTGGCCTGAACGCTCACGTTGCGCGTACGCTCGTCGACATGCGGTTCGAGCGCGGTGACGCGGGCGTCGAACAGGCGGCCGGGAAACGCGTCGGTCGCGACGCGCACGCGCGAGCCGGGACGTAGTTGCCCGAGGTGCTTTTGCGGCAAGGCGAAATTCACGTGCAACGTATCCAGGTCTGTCAGCGTCGCTATGGGGTCGCCCGCGTTCACATACTGCCCGACGTTCACGCGCCGCAAGCCGATCTCGCCGCTGAACGGCGCACGCACGCTCTTCTGCGTGATGACGGCCTGGACTTGCCGGGCATCCGCGGTGGTCGCTGCGAAATCGAACCGATGCTCATCGAGCGCCCGGCGCGATTCCGCGCCCATCGGCACCAGCGTTTGCGAGCGCTGGAGCTGGGTTTTCGCGTAGGCCGCCCTAGCTTGCAGACTCGCAAGCCGCGCGCGTTCCGGTGCATCGTAGAGCTGCACGAGCCGCGCGCCTTCGGCGACCGCCGTGCCCGGCTCGAATTCGATGCCCGTCACGCGCCCGGCGACCTCCGGCGCGAGCGTGACCTGCCGGACCGCCGCGAGCGTGCCGATTGCGTCGAGCGTGACGGATTCCATGCCGGTCCGCGCAACGGTGGCCGCGACCGTGAGCGGCGGGGCGGGGGGCGGAGCCTCGCGGGTGGGCACGTCGCGCGCGTGCCGCCACAGCACGAAACTGCCGAAAACAGCGGCCAGTGCGACGACCGCCAGCGCGAGCGGCCGGGCGGCGCGCATCCGCGCGCGCCAGCGGGGCAGGACTGTCATGCGCGGCTCGTATCAAGAGCGCCGAGCGGGCTGCGGCACCTGCGCGGCCGCCGTCTCCGCGGCCTCGCCTCGCTCCGCTGCGGATGCCTGCCTCGCGCGAACATTGGCCGCGGTCGTAGACCACTGAACGATCAGCATGCCCCCGGTGATCAGCAGCACGCCCGCGATGCGGCCAAGGGTGGCATGCCTCACGGGCAGGCCCATGACGCCGAAATGATCGATCAGCAGCGAGGTGAGCATCTGGCCGGCGATCACGCAGACGATGAACGATGTCGCGCCCAGACGCGGCGTGAGCATCAGCGCGGCGGTGATGTAGATCACGCCCGCGATGCCGCCGAACCAGATCCACGGCGGCATGCTCAGTGCATCGCGAACGAACGGCGCATGGGCGTGCGTCGCGAAGAGCACCGGCGCCACGGCGACGAGGCTGACGCAGAGCGACACGAGCGTTGCCCACAGCGGATGACCGAGCGCGCGGCCGAGGGCAGCGTTGCTGCCGGCCTGCAACGGGACGAGCGCGCCGGCCGCCACTGCCGCGCCTCCCAGCATGATGCCGGACAAGGACTGAGTGATATGCACGGAATACCTCCGGTTTCTTGTTGGTGATCCATGCCGATTCTCATATATTAGTTCTTCGAATTAAAATTCGTGGTTAGCATATCTACCATTCTTTCAACGAATAATGGATAAGCTGAAACAAGTCGATTTGAATCTTCTGGTGACACTGCACGCATTGTTGATCGAGAAGCACATCTCGCGGACGGCCACGCGGCTGAACAAGAGCCAGCCCGCGATCAGTCATGCGCTTGCGCACTTGCGCAGGATCTTCAACGACCCGTTGCTCGTGCGCGCCGGTGTCGGGCTCGAATTGACGCCTCGCGCGACGGAGCTGATGCAGCCGCTTTCCGAGGTGCTGCACCAACTCCGCGCGCTGCTGGAACCACCTCGCTTCGAGCCGTTGGAGGCACAGCAGACGTTCCGTCTCGCCATGTCGGATTACGGCGCGCGTGTCGTGCTGCCCCCGCTCGTGCGGCTGCTGCGCCAGCGGGCGCCGGGCGTTGACATCGCCGTCGGTCAGTCCAACCGGGAAACCATGCAGACGCAGGTGCTCGACGGCGAGATCGATCTCGCACTCGGCGTGTTCCCGGCGCCGCCGTTGGGTCTGCATACGAAGACACTGTTCGTGGAGTCGTTCGCCTGCGTGGCCGACGCGGCGAGCCTGCCGCCGTCGGGCGGCCTCGCGCTCGACGTGTGGCTCGAACGGCCCCACGCGCTCGTCGCCATGCGAGATGGAATGGACAACGAAATCGACCGCGCACTAGCGGGACTGAAACGCCACAGGCGCATCGCGGTGATCCTTCCGCACTGGGGCGTCGCCAACGAGCTGATTGCCGGCACCGATCTGATCCTCACCGTCGCCCGCCGCAATCTCGATCATGGGGACTTCGAACGCGTCTACGGCAGCAGCCTGCGTGTGTTCGACCCGCCGTTCGCAATCGAGTCGTTCGAGTTCCGCTATCTGTGGCACGAGCGCCGGCACAATGACCCTGCGCATCGCTGGCTTCGCGGTGTTGTTGCGCGTCTCGTGCGGGCGCGCTGAAGTTTGGCGGGCCGCCGGGCGTGTGCAGCAGTCCGGCGGTGGCGTTTGGCCGTCTGCCTTGCTGGTATTGCCATACCGTTCATATCTCCTTTAGATGCCCCGCTCCGGCCATTCCTCCTCCGAATAATCCGAATTCGCGCAAAGAATTTTCTTGCTTTCAATTGCCTGCATATACTCGTTTCAAAACCCGAGCCAACCACACCGGCGGAAAGATCAATTTCATGATTTGCGCGAGCGGTATTTGTCGTTTAAATAAACCGCATCAGTGAGAGATGTCAAAGAGTCATCTGGCGCTTCGCCGTCGGAAACCGGATTCGTGAAGGCTGGGTTCGAAAGCGGGATAGCCGGAATCCGAATCTCAACAGTAGGAGGGGCTCGATGAGCACGCTAATTCGTTACGACTCCATCGGCGAGCGGTTCGAGGACTTCACGCAGACAGCAGCGCAGAGGGCGGTCGAGGAGCGCACGATTTTCCATATGACAGGCAATGTCGCCGGGCTGAAGGTGCTCGACCTCGCCTGCGGTTTCGGCTATTTTAGCCGCGCGTTGTATCGGCGCGGCGCAGTTCAGGTCGTAGGCGTCGACGTTTCGGCACGAATGATCGAACTCGCGCGCGCGGAATCAAAAAAATACGGCGAACCGTTGATTTTCCACGTCCACAACGTCGCGGAAATGAAAATACTTGGCGAATTCGATTTGGTGAATGCCGCATGGTTATTCAATTATGCTGAATCGCCGGAGGATCTGGCGAAAATGTTTCGCGCTGCTGCGGCGAATCTGAAACCGGATGGGAAACTCGTCGCCTATACCGTTGATCCCGGTTTTTCGCTCGAAAAGGGTAATTTCGAACGTTACGGCGTGGACGTGCGCAATGAAACGCCATGGCGCGGAGGCTTTCGTCACGATGCACAGTTCGTCACCCAGCCGCCCAGCGCATTCACCTTTTATCGCTGGAGCCGGGCCGAATACGAGCGTGCCATTCTGGCGGCGGGCTTTATGACGTTTTACTGGCAGAAGCCATTGCTTGCGTTATCCGATATCGCGGCGCGACCAGTCGGTTTCTGGTCCGTGTTCCAGTCCAACTGCCTGCAAACCGGGCTCGTGTGCCAGCGCTGACGCGCAGCACGCACCGGTTGGCGGCCCGGTTTCGCGGCGTTCGGTGCGCAGCGGCGCCAGCCGAACGCGTCTTTCCTTCCGACTTCGACTGTCAGGCGACGTACATGAAAATTTCCGATATTGAACGCGGCGTGTCCGTACGAACCCGCGTGAAAGTGCCCATCCGTCCGCGAGCCGGCAAGGTTCGCTTTGAACCCGAAATGGTGACGTTTTCGGGGCTGTGCGATAACGCCGAGCACCTCGCGCTCGTGTTTGGTCCATCCGGTGCGGTGCCCCACGTGCGCGTGCATTCGGAGTGCCTGACCGGCGACGTGTTCGGCTCAGCGCGTTGCGACTGCGGCGAGCAACTGAACGAGGCGATCATGCACTTCGGTGCGTGCGGCGGCATTCTGCTGTACCTGCGCCAGGAGGGGCGGGGCATTGGCCTCTACAACAAGCTCGAAGCGTACCGGTTGCAGATCGTGAATGGCCTCGACACGTTCGCCGCGAATCGCGCGCTGAATTTCCCCGACGACCCGCGCGACTTCCGCGTCGCCGCGCAAATGTTGCAGGCGCTCGGCGTGCGCGAGATCGCGCTTGTCACCAACAACCCTGACAAGGCCATGCAGATCGCCCAGCACGGCATCGAGGTGAACCGTTGCCTCTGCACCGGGGTTTTTGCTAATGAAACGAATCGCAGCTACTTGCATGCGAAGGTGGTGCACCACCAGCATTCGATCAACCTGAGCGGAGACTATCAATGATCGCCCACAGCAGCCCGATCAGCGGCGTTGCCGCTCATCGCGACCAGTACGTGCTGACAGCCGGTTACGACAACCAGGTCATTCTTTGGGACGCGCGGACGCAACGGCCGCTCGCCCGCGCGATTCACGACCATCTCGCGAACCAGGGAGCGTTCTCGCCGGACGGCGCGTATGTCGTGACGTCGTCGTCGGATCACACCGCGCGGCTGTGGACGGTGCCGAACCTGCAACTCGTCGCCGTGTTCGCCGACCAGCAGGACGACGTCGAGATGAGCGCCTTTCACCCGACACGGCCGCTCGTCGCGACCGCGTCGCGCGATCATCGCGTGCGCGTGTACGACTACAGTGGACGCCTGATGCACACGTTCAGCGGTCACACGGCCGATGTGATATCCGTCGAATGGATGCGCGACGGGGAGGAACTCGTATCGTCGAGCGACGACGGCACCATCAAGCGATGGTCCCTCAAGGCCAACGAACTCGTTGCGGACGTCGATCTCGACGGCATCGAGACGGACACGATCGTGATCGCCCCCGACGGCCGTATCTTTGCCGGCAACGACGCGGGCGAGATCATCGTGATCGGGCACGACGCGCGCACGCGGTTGCCCGCGCACGAAGCCGGCATCAAGCGGCTCGTGCTCGACAGTGGGCGCAGCCTGCTCGTGTCGCTGTCGTACGACCGCACGATGCGGCTGTGGCGTGTGGGCGGCGGCCTGCCCGAGCCCGCCGGCGTCACCGCGCTGCCGCCCGAGGTTTGGCCGCGTTCGTGCTCGTTCGAAGGCGACGACCATCTGGTGTTCTCGACTTTCCATGCGAGCTATCGTCGCTACAACTGGCGGCGCGCACGCTGGGACGACACCGAGCTCGCGCCCACGCATGGCATAAACGCGGTGTTGCCGGTCCAAGGCCAACAATGGACGATCGGCGACTCAGGTGTTGTGCGCGTCGACGGCGACGTGCAGGCGCGCACAGGCAGCCTGTGCAACTTCCTCGTCGCCGCGGAGCCGCTGATCCTGACGGGCGGCCAGCTCGGCAAGCTGTTCGATGCGCGCACCGGGCGCGAGTTGCACCAGCACCGCTCGCCACTCAACTGCGGCGTGGCTTTCGAGCAGGGCGGTGCGACCTGGGCTGTGATCGGTACATACACGGGGGAGGGGATCGTGCTGCGCAACGACGGCGAGAACTTCGAGCACGTAGCCGATCTGCCGCTGCATCACAACGCGGTCAAGGGGCTGGCGTGCTCCGGCGACTTGCTGTGTTCGGTCGCGGCGGATACCTCGGCCACCTGGTACCGGCTCTCGACGCTCGAACCCGTCGCGCGGATCGAGCGGGCGCACGACAGGATTGCGAATGGTTGCGCGGGGCTCGGCGAAGGCTGGTTTGCTTCGGTGGGCCGCGACCGGAAGCTGCGGATCTGGTCGCCCGAGCAGCGCTGCGAAGTGCTGGTGACGCCGCACACGCATTCGGTCAAGTGCGTCTGCTCGAGCGATGACGGCCGCTTCGTCGCGACCGGCAGTTACAACGGACGCGTGACGATCTACGACCGGCGCGAGTCGCGGTGGTGCGCCGACGAGCGTCTAACGATCGCGGGCGTGTCGTCGCTGGCCTACGATCCGAACGCGGGCCTTTTCCTCGCAAGTTCGTACGATGGGCGCGTCTACCAGGTTGCCGCGCAAGCGACGCGTTGAATCTGCCCCGCGTGCCGCGAGCCGGGCGGTTCTGATCAAGAGGAGTTCGGACTAAAAGATGCCGATGCTCGCCGACAATCCAAACTGCCTGAGCGACCGCGAAGCCATGGGGCTACCCGAGACGTTCGTCGCGCGCTTGCCTGCCACCCTGCTGGCCAGACATCGCGAACTGTTGCGGGCAGAGCCTGACGAGCTCGCCGCGTTTGCCGGGGATCCGCAGCAGCCATTCGAGCGGCGCTACGCGGCTGGCACGCTACTCGGTCTCGTTGGCGATCCGCGCATCCGGCCGTTCGATCCGTACATGGTCACGATCCCTGCCGCCCACGCGACACTCGGCTTGTCTCACGATGAGGTGAACCGGGTCGTCGAGCAGTGGGGCGACGTCGGTGTGATCGAACCGTGGATTGCGAAGGAGTGCCCACGTTACGACGCGCAGATCGCGCGGTTCGCGCTGATGCGCTACCCGGTCACAAATCTCGAATACCGGTTGTTCCTGGAACACACCGGCCTCGCTTTGTTGCCGACGTCGTGGACGTTCGGCGCCTATCCGGCCGAGAGGGCGAATCATCCCGTTTGGTCGGTGCTCCCGGAAGCCGCCGACCGTTACGCACAGTGGCTCTCCGCTGCGACGGGGCGGCGCTTCCGGCTGCCTTTGGAGGCCGAGTGGGAGTATGCGGCTTCGGGTGGCGCACACGAGTACCCGTGGGGCGACGCGTTCGATCCGCGAGCGGCGAACACGGTCGAGGCCGGGCCGCTCGGCACAACGCCGGTTGGCATCTTCCCGGACGGGCGCAGCCCGTTTGGGGTCGACGATATGGCGGGTAACGTCGAGGAATACGTGGCGGATGACTACCGGCCTTACCCCGGCGGCGCACCGGTCGACGACGACCTCGTGCTTTCGCAGGGCCCGTATCGCGTGGCGCGGGGCGGCAGCTTCACGCGCTTTGGCGATCTAGCGCGCTGCGCGCGCCGGCACGGCCGGTACCCGCGTGACATCTACGTCTTGGGCTTCCGGCTTGCGGAGTCGCTGCAATGAGCGGCCGCACGACCCTCGGCAGAACAGTCGATATCCCAGCGGCCTCTTCCGTCGCCGATCGGGCTCATATATCGAGCGAATCGGCAACGATGTGTTTGCGCGCATCGCGCACATCGACTCGCTGGTCTGAACGAGAGCAGGTCGTGGGGCAACTCCGATCCCGGTGGAATAGCGGATCCTGAGATCCGCACTATGGCTCACAGGAGTCGACAGCTCGACGTTGATCGCCGCGATGATCATTGCCGCGCGGCCACCGAGTGCGCGCCGATGCCAGTTTCCGTCTACGCGCACCTCGCTGCCTTAAGCGAGCCAGCTCGGAACGCATGCGAGGACATCACCCGTGACGATCGAGGTGAGATTGCCGAACCACCAGCAAAGCACGGCGATCGCGAGCACGGCCAGATGGAGGGCCATTTGCTTGCGTACCACCTGCATCCTGGCGACGAGCAGCGATTGCGCGGCCACACGCGCCGCGCCGGCGATCAGCACGATACCCGCCGCGATCGCGCTGGCTGAAGCCAGCAGATAAATCCCCCGCTGCAGGGCGACCGCGCGCCCGAGGCTGACGAGCGCACCGGATAGCGTGCCCCGGCGTTCTGGCTCAGTGCTAATCGGCCGCAGCCGTGGTGTTCGCGCCGAGTCGATGTGCGATTTTCTTCATATTTTTTTCCGTGCTGAGTCCGTGAACCGCCAGCACCGAATAAAAGCGACTTTTATTCAGCCTCGAAAAAACCGGCGCATCGCAAGCCGGCTCATGGAAATCCCGTACGCACCGGCATGACCCGCGAAAGCTTCGGGAAGGGTTGGGATCACTAGAATCCCCCCATTCAATCGAGGCAGGCAGCGTCGTGCAGCCGGCCCAATCAAACGGAGACAGTCGATGCAACCCAGTTTTCGCGCGTTGCGCCATGTGGCGCTCGCTTGTGGCCTGCTGTTTACCCTCGCAACTCAGGGCGCGCACGCGGCCGATGCAAGCGGCGAGAAAATCACGATCATGGTGGGCGGGATCACCAAGCTCATTTACCTGCCCGCGCGCCTGACCGAGCAACTCGGCTACTTCAAGGACGAAGGGTTGAACGTCGAGCTGCTGTCGCAGCCTGCCGGCGTGGATGCGGAGAACGAACTGCTCGCGGGTGCCGTGCAAGGGGTCGTCGGCTTCTACGATCACACCATCGATCTGCAAACCAAGGGTAAAGACGTCAAGGCGATCGTCGTGTTCGGCCAGGTGCCGGGCGAAGTGGAGATGGTGTCGTCGAAGGCCGCCGACACGATCAAGTCCATGGCCGACGTCAAAGGCAAGACGCTCGGCGTGACCGGGCTCGGCTCGTCGACCAGCTTTCTCACGCAGTACCTCGCGGGCCAGCATGGGCTTGGCTCGAGCGACTACAGCATGTTGCCGGTCGGCGCGGACGCGAGCTTCATCGCGGCTATCAAGCAAGGGCGCATCGATGCGGGCATGACCACCGAGCCCACCGTCTCCGCGCTGCAAAAGAGCGGCGATGCCAAGGTGCTCGTCGACATGCGCACGCTCGAAGGCACGCGCGCCGCGCTCGGCGGCACCTATCCGGCGGCAAGCCTTTATGTCCAGGATGCGTGGGCGGCCTCGCACAAGGAACAGGCGGCGAAGCTCGCCCATGCATTCGTGCGCACCATGCAGTTCATTCATACGCATAGCGCCGAAGAAATCGCCGACAAAATGCCCGCCGATTATCAAAAGGACAAGGCGCTATACGTGAGCGCGCTGAAGGCGTCGCTGCCGATGTACACGGCGGACGGCAAGATGCCCGCCGATGGCCCGGCAACCGTGCTGAAGGTCCTCGCGAGCTTCAATCCTTCGGTGAAGGGCAAGCACGTGGACCTGGCCAAAACCTATACGAACGAGTTCGTCAGCGCGAAATGAAGCAGACTCCGAACCTGAATGCCGCGCCCGCCATCGAGTTCCGCTCGGTATCGTGCCGCTTCGTCTCGCCCGACGGCAAGGCCACTATCGCGTTGCGCGATTTCAGCATGTCGGTTGCGCAAGGCGAATTCGTCGCGATCGTCGGGCCCACGGGCTGCGGCAAGTCCACCACGCTCAGCATGATCACGGGCTTGCTGAAACCCACCTCGGGAGACGTGCGCGTGATGGGCGAGCCCGTCGACGGCATCGATCCGCGCATCGGCTTCGTGTTCCAGGCCGACGCCGTGTTTCCGTGGCGCTCGGTGCTCGACAACGTCGCGGCGGGCCCGCTCTTTCGCGGCCGCTCGAAGTCGGCGGCCTACGACGAAGCCAATGAATGGCTGCGCCGCGTGGGTCTCGCCAACTTCGGCAAGCACTATCCGCATCAGCTATCGGGCGGCATGAGAAAGCGCGTGGCGCTTGCGCAGACCTTCATCAACAAGCCCGAGATCCTGTTGATGGACGAGCCGTTCTCGGCGCTCGACATGCAAACGCGCACGCTGATGCAGGACGAGCTGCTTCAGTTGTGGGGCGGAACGGGTTCGGTGGTATTCGTCACGCACGATCTCGAAGAGGCGATCGCACTGGCGGACCGCGTCTTCGTGCTGACCGCGCGGCCGGCCACGCTCAAGAAGGTCTACGAAATCGACCTGCCGCGCCCGCGCGTCACCTCGGAAATCCGCTATCACCCACGCTTCGTGGAAATCTCGCGCGACATCTGGCACGACCTGCGCGAGGAGGTGCAAATTGCCTGACACGCTCGAACTCCGGAAAGCGCCCATGACATCGCCTGCAACACCTTCGAAAGCAACAGCAACACTGGACGGCAAGTCGCTAGCTGAAGTCGAGCGGCTCGCGCAACGCCGCATCCGGCAGCGCCACGCGCTCGTCATCACGCTGCGCATTCTCGTGCTCGTCGTCGCGCTGGGCGGCTGGGAACTCGCCGGGCGCAACAAATGGATCGATCCGTTCTTCTTTTCGATGCCGTCGCTGATCTTCCTGCAGATCGTCGACTGGTTCCAGAACGGCACTTCGCAGGGGCCGCTGCTGTTGCAGGTCTGGGTCACGCTCGAAGAAACCATACTCGGCTTCCTGATCGGCGCCGTGGCAGGCGTGGTCTGCGGCATCGTGCTCGGCCGCAACAAGCTGCTCTCCGACGTGTTCAGCCTCTACATCAAGATCGCCAACTCGATTCCGCGCGTGGTGCTCGGCTCGGTGTTCGTGATCGCGCTGGGGCTCGGCATGGCGTCGAAGGTCGCGCTCGCGGTCGTGATGGTGTTCTTCGTGGTGTTCGCCAATGCGTTCCAGGGCGTGCGCGAGGCCGACCGCTACATGATCGCCAACGCGCAGATTCTGGGCGCGTCGCGCCGCCAGGTGACGACCTCGGTCGTGATTCCCTCGGCGCTCAGCTGGATTCTCGCGAGCTTGCACGTGAGCTTCGGCTTCGCGCTGGTCGGCGCCGTGGTCGGCGAATTCCTCGGCTCGAAGCAAGGCATCGGTTTGCTGATCTCGACGGCCCAGGGCGCGTTCAATGCGAGCGGCGTGTTCGCCGCAATGATCGTGCTCGCCGTCGTTGCGCTTGCTATGGACTACTTGCTGACCGCGCTGGAAAAACGTCTGCTCAAATGGCGGCCCGCCGCGTTTTGAGCGGGAGCGGTTGGGCCAGCCGCGATGCTGGCCTGGAAGTCGATTCACTGCGTATGCCGTCCTGCGCCGAGCCGCCGGACGGCTTTGTACCTGAGAGAACGTGACATGGTGCATAGTCTGCGCGCGCGTTTGCTGTTGTGGCTGCTGGTGCCGCTCGCCGCGTTTGTCGTCGTCACGAGCGGCGTGTCGTACGACGCCGCGCGTCAAACCGCGGATCTGTTGCAGGACCACGCGCTGCTGGATTCCGCGCGTACGATCATCGAAGACGTCGGCTGGGTCGACGGCGCACTCAACGCGACGATTCCACCCGCGGCGCTGGAGCTGTTCGAGTCGCCCTGGCAGGATCACGTCTTCTACAAGGTGCTCGCCGGCAACGGGCGATTGCTGGGCGGCGCGCCGGACCTGCCGCCGCCGTCTGCGAGCAGCGCCGTGCAGCCCGTGTTCTACGACAGCGCGTATGCGGGCCAGCCGATACGCGCCGTTGCCTACGAGCGGCTCCTCTACGACTCGGGCCGTGCCGAACGCGTCACGGTCATCGTCGGCAAGACGATTGCGTCGCGCCAGGCGATGATCGACGGGCTGTGGCGTCCTCAGCTCCTGCGGCAGTGGCTCATGCTGGGGCTCGTCGTGCTGCTCGTGCCGCTCGGGCTCACGCTCGAATTGCGTCCGCTCATGAAGCTCAAGGACGATGTGGCCGACCGCGAGCCCGCGCAACTCGAGCCGATCCGCCCCGATCATCTGCCATCGGAACTCAGACCGATCGTCGATGCGATCAATCAATGCATCGCCCGGCTCAAGGTTCACGCCGCGATGCAACGTCAGTTCATCGCCGACGCGGCGCATCAGTTGCGCACGCCACTCGCGCTGCTCACCACGCAGACGCAGTTCGCTAGCCAGTGCGATGCGCACGATCCCGCGCTTTTCGATGCGCTCAAAGGCGTTCGCCGCACCAGCCAGAAAATGGCGGAGTTGACGAATCAGCTACTTTTGCTCGCGCAGGCGGAATCGATGGCGACGTCGTCTCGCGCCCAAACGCGCGTCGATCTCACGGAAGTGGTGGCTTCGGTGCTCGAAGAGATGGTCCAGGCCGCGGAGCGGCGCGATATCGATCTCGGCGCGGATCTGGCCGAATGCGTGCCCGTGGCGGGCAACAAGGGCTTGCTGGCGTCGCTGGTCGCCAATCTCATCGACAACGCGATCCGCTATACGCAGAAGGGGGGCCGTGTCACAGCCATCTGCCGCTGTGAAGAGGGCGAGGCGATGCTCCAGGTGGTGGACAACGGACCCGGCATTCCGGCCGAGGCGCGCGCGCACGTATTCGAGCGCTTCTATCGCGTCGCGGCGGACACCGAAGGCACGGGCCTCGGACTCGCCATCGTGCATCAGGTCGCGCGCTCGCACGGCGGGTCGGTGAACGTCGCCGCGGGGGCGCAGCGCGTGGGGCTCGTCGCGACGGTGCGCCTGCCGGTGCTGGCAGGCTGAGGAGGGACCATGAAGTTGCTGCTCGTAGAAGACAATGCCGAACTCGCGCGCTGGATCGTCAACCTGTTGCGCGCCGAGAATTTCACGGTGGATTGCGTGGCCGACGGAGAATCCGCCGATTCCGTTCTGATCACGCAAAGCTATGACCTCGTGCTCCTCGACATGCGCCTGCCGCGTTTGAGCGGCAAGGACGTGCTCAACCGCCTGCGGCGCAGACGCAACAACGTGCCCGTGCTCATGCTGACCGCGCACGGTTCGATCGACGACAAGGTGGCCTGCTTCGGCGCGGGCGCCGACGACTATGTGGTCAAGCCGTTCGACAGCCGTGAGCTCGTGGCGCGCATCAAGGCGCTCATACGGCGGCAGTCGGGCGAGAAGTCGGGTTGGCTGACGTGCGGCGACCTGCAGTACATCTCCGATACGCGCGAGTTCCGTCACAAGGATGCGCCGCTCAGCCTGCGCCGGCGCGAGCATTCGATTCTGGAGGCGCTCATGCTGCGCCAGGGCAAGGCGGTGCCGAAGCACGTGCTGCTCGAGCGCATCTGCAGCCTGAGCGACGAGCCGAGCGCGGATGCCATCGACATTTACATCCACCGCCTGCGCAAGCACCTGGCGGAGTCGAGCGTGCAGATCACGACGCTGCGCGGGCTTGGCTACATCCTGCGTGCGAAAGAACCCGTGGCGGCTTGAACACGTCCGGATTTTTCCGGTATTGGTGAATGTACTTAGGAATACAGACGGTTCATGAAAGAATCGCGAAGGGATCACCTCTCTACTATTCGTCTCATCCGCTGACTCACGAGGCTCGACTACGTGTCAGGACTGCGTCCGGGACTGCCCGTCGGGACCAAACCGGCAAGTGACTGCAGCGGGTCCATGAAAACTTCCAAACGCGAAATTCCCTGGAGACGATCTTGAAGAGAAGGCATCTTGCAATTACCGTGGCGGCAGGCGCATTGGCGGCGAGCGGCGCGCACGCGCAGTCGAGCGTTCAGCTCTATGGTCTGTTGGACCTGAGCGTACCCACGTATCAGTCGCACGCGGATGCCAAGGGCAACCACGTGATCGGCATGGGCCTCGGCGGCGAGCCCTGGTTCAGCGGCAGCCGCTGGGGCTTGAAAGGCGCTGAAGACATTGGCGGCGGCACGAAGATCATCTTCCGGCTCGAAAGCGAATACCGCGTGAGCGACGGGCAGATGGAAGACCCGGGCCAGCTCTTCGACCGCGACGCCTGGGTGGGCGTGGAAGACGAACGCTTCGGCAAGTTCACGGCGGGCTTCCAGAACACGATCGCGCGCGATGCGTCCGCCATTTACGGCGACCCGTACGGCAACGCGAAACTCACGACGGAAGAGGGCGGCTGGACCAACGCGAACAACTTCAAGCAGATGATCTTCTACGCGGGGAGCGCAACGGGCACCCGTTACGAAAACGGCCTCGCGTGGAAGAAGGTCTTCGACAACGGCATTTTCGCGGCTGCGGGTTACGCGTTCGGCAATTCCACGAGCTTCGGCAACAACGCGAACTACCAGTTCGCGCTCGGCTACAACGCGCCGACCTGGACGGCTTCGACGTTCTATAACCACGTGAACCGCGAAGGCAATACGAACCAGGCGTTCTCGGTGGGCGGCAACTATACGATCGGTATTTTGCGCGCCAATGCGGGCTATTTCCGCTACTGGGGCAATCAGGGGGCGCTGGGCCAGCGTCAGGACAACGCCTGGACGGTCTCGTTCAAGCTCGTGCCGAAGGGCGCGCTCGACTACGAACTCGGCTATCAGCAGATGCGCACGCGCAATGCCGCGTACAACGTCGACGGCAACATCCCGAACGCCAACATCGGCGCATTCGATCCGACCAGCGGGCTGCACAACGGCTTCAAGGAGACGCTCTACGGTTCGATCTTCTATCACCTGTCCAAGCGCACCGAAGTGTACCTGGCAGGCGACTACATGAAGCTGCACGGCGGCTACACGGTCGGCTCGACGTTCGGCGCGACCAACCAGGTCGAAGTGACGACGGGCGTGCGCACGCGCTTCTGATCCCGCGTCAGTCTGTTTTTCTCGACAGCTAGCAGGGCTCGATTCGTCTGGCGAATCGAGCCCTTTGTTTTTGCTGCGCCATCAACCCGCGCTCACGCATGCCACGGTCGGCGCCGTATAAGCAGACGGGTAAGGCGAGAATGGGCCGCTGAGCAGTCGCAAGCGCTGGGTGGCGAGGACATCGGCCTCGACCTGTTCGCGGCGCGTGAGCGCGGCCGGTTCGCCGGCCGGCGGCGCTTCGTTGACGCCGCAAAGCAGGTTCTTCCCGCTCGATAGCTGCACAGGCGTCTGGTAGACCGAGCCGGGCGCCGCCGCGGCCAGGGCGCCGGTGCTCCACAACGCCGCCGCGCAGACCATTGCGCATCCGGGCAAGACGATCTTCATGGCTCACTCCTCAAATTGCGATGACCCATCTTCTGCCAATGAACGGGCGCGTTCCAGACCGGATCCGGGAAATGACTCTTGCGATTAGCTCAAGGATGGCGGCGTCGTCGTGCAGGCCGAGATTTCAGCCTGCGGCTCGGGCCGATTCTGAAAGTTCGGACAGGCTGCGGGCGCGAGTGGGTTCATCCGCCGGAAAAGTGCCGATAGATCAAGGGGTTATTCATTGACCGCGGCGCTGGCACGCCTGCTGCTTTATAGAGGTCCGGCGGCCCAATCAGGCCGCTTCCCTCATCAAACAAGCACCGGAGACGCGACGCAGTCCGGTCGCGAAAACGAAGGAGACATCCCGTGCAGAACAGCGTATCCGCATCCGCCACTTCTCAGGCGATCCCCGAGCCGTCCTCGACTCCCCAAACCCGCTTCTGGCCGGAAGGCTGGTGGAAGCTCATGGAGATCCGCATCGGCATCATTCCGCTGCCGATCTACATGATCCTGTTCGCGCTGATCGCCGGCTTCGCGGTCACGGGCAAGGTGCCCGGCGAGATCTCGATGGCCATCGCCGTGCTGGCGTTCTGCGGCTTCACCTGCGCCGAACTCGGCAAGCGCCTGCCACTTCTGCGCAACATCGGCGCGGCCGCGATTCTCGCGACCTTCGTGCCCTCGGCGCTCGTGTACTACCACGTGCTGCCCAAGCCCGTGCAGAACCTCACGGTCGAATTCACGAAGCAGACCAACTTCCTGTATCTCTTCATTGCGTCGATCATCGTCGGCAGCATTCTGAGCATGGACCGGCGCGTGCTCATTCAGGGCTTCCTGAAGATCTTTATTCCGCTCGCCGCCGGCACGGTCGCGGCGACGCTCGTGGGCACCGCCGTTGGCGCGGCGCTCGGGCTTGGCGTCAAGCACACGCTGCTCTATATCGTCGTGCCGATCATGGCGGGCGGCGTTGGCGAAGGCGCGATTCCCCTCTCGATCGGCTATTCGGAAATCATGCACGTCGCGCAAGGCGAGCTGTTCGCACAGGTGCTGCCGCCCGTGATGCTCGGCAGCCTCATCGCAATCATCCTCTCGGGCATGCTCGACATGCTGGGCAAGCGCCTTCCGCATCTCACCGGCAACGGTCGCCTGCAAGTCGGCGCGACCGACGAAATGGCGCCGTCGGACGAGGAAGTGCGCGGCCATGTCGATGTGAGCCACATCGCGGCGGCCGGCATCACGGCGATCACGCTGTACCTGATCGGCCTGATGGCGAACAAGCTGTTCGGCTTTCCCGCGCCGGTCGCGATGCTGTTTCTCGCCGTGCTCGTGAAGCTCGCGCGCGCGGTTTCGCCGCCGCTGCAGGAAGGCGCGTTCGTGGTCTACAAATTCTTCTCGACGGCGGTCACCTACCCGCTGCTGTTCGCGATCGGCGTGGCGATGACGCCTTGGGAAAAGCTCATGGCCGCGTTCACGCTCGTCAACGTCGTGACGATCGCCGCGACCGTCGCAACGCTGATGGGCACGGGTTTCGTAGTGGGCCGCCTGATGAAGATGTACCCTATCGACACCGCAATCGTGAACGCGTGCCACAGCGGCCAGGGCGGCACCGGTGACGTCGCGATCCTCACCGCCGCGAACCGCATGCAGCTCATGCCGTTCGCGCAGATCGCCACGCGCATTGGCGGCGCGATCGTCGTGACCGTGACGCTCATCGTGCTCGCCCATTTCGGCGCATGACGCGCGGGTGTGCCCCTCGCACGCGCCGTCGCGATGGCGGCGCCGGTGCATCCGGCGCGAACCGTCCGCTCATCGAGCGACAGGGCGGCGATCCATCGACGAGAGTGAACGTGCACAGGCGCTACAAGGGAATTCCATGGTGGGGATGGGCGGCGGCGGCCGTGCTTTATGTGGGCGCGGCCGCCGCCGCGGTGGAGTTCGCCTGGAGCCGCGCGATCGACGCATTGGCCGAAGTGGGTGCGCACCGGCTCGACCTTTACGCGGCGAGCCTGACGAGCGAGCTGGGACGCTTCGAGATGGTGCCTGCGCTCGTCGCGAGGCAGGACAGCGTGCGCGCGTTGCTCAAGGCCTCGCCGGACGAAGCACGCGCGAGGTTGCCCGCGGTCGATGCCTATCTGGAAGCGGTCAACCGTGACGTGGGCAGCGGCGCCGTGGACGTGATCGATGCACACGGCACCGTGATCGCCGCGAGCAACTGGAACCAGCCGGTCAGCTTCGTCGGCACCAATGTGTCGTATCGCCCTTACTTCATCGACGCCCTCGCGCAGGGCAGAGGCCGTTTCTTCGGCATCGGCACCAACACCGGCATTCCCGGGCTGTATTTCGCGAGCGCGATTCGCGATGGCGATGCCGCGATCGGCGCCGCGGCCGTCAAGGTCAGCGTCGACGCGCTCGAGTCCGCCTGGCGCACGCCCGGCGAAGCGGCGGTCGTGGTGGACAGCAATGGCGTGGTCGTGATCTCGACCGAGCCCGAATGGAAATTCACCGCCCTGCGCGCGATGACCCCGCAGCAGCAGCGCGAGATTCAGGCGTCGCGGCAGTACGCGGGCCGCATCGTCGAGGCGCTGCAACACCGGCGCGTGGGCGACTGGAACGACGCCGCGTGGATCGGCGTGTTTCCCGACCTGCGCCGCGCGGGCCGCACCGCCCGTTATCTCGTGATGTCGCGGCCCGCGCCGCAGGGGCAGGACACGATCATGGTGCTGCTCGACACCGCCGGTGCGCGGCGGCAGCAGCGGCTTGCCTTCGCGTCCGTGACGGGGGTGGTTCTGATCGCCGCACTCTATGCGCTTTATGCGGTGCAGCGCCGCCGCGTGATCGTGGAGAAGCTCAAGGCGCAGGAAGCGCTGCGCCGCGCGAACGACCAGCTGGAAATGACCGTTGCGCAGCGCACCGCCGCGCTCACCGAGGCGAACGCGCGGATGCAGCGCGAGATCATCGAGCGCGAGCGCACCGAGCAGCGTCTGCGCGCCACGCAGCAGGAAGTCGTGCATGCGGGCAAGCTCGCGGTGATCGGCCAGATGGCGGCGGCCCTCACGCACGAGCTGAACCAGCCGCTCGTGGCGATCCGCACGCTCTGCGACAACGCGCGCACCTTCTTCGAACGCAATCAGCCCGCGCAGGCGATCGCCAATCTGGAGCGCGTCGCTCGCCTCGTGGACAGCATGGCGGTGCTCACCAGCGAGCTGAAGGCGTTCGCGCGCAAGCCGGAGGTCGAGCGCGTGGCGGTATCGCTTGCCGAGGCCGTCGCGCACGCGCGGCTCATCTACGAGTCGCGGATTCGCGACGAAGCCGTGCGGCTCGATGTGCGGATTGCGCCGGGCACGACGGTGTATGCGGAGTCGAGCCAGCTTCAGCAGGTGATCGTCAACCTGCTTGGCAATGCACTCGACGCCGTGCGCGACGCGAGCACCCGCGTGATCGCCATGAATGCCAGCGAGCCCGATGCGTCAGGTTGTGTGCGCTTCACGATCGACGACAGCGGCCCTGGCATCGCGCCGGACGTGCTCGCGCATCTGTTCGAGCCGTTCGTCACGACGAAGCCGCGCGGGCAAGGCCTCGGTCTCGGGCTCGCAATCACGTCGCGCATCGTCGAAGGCTTTGGCGCGAGAATCACCGCGGCGAACCGGGAAGAAGGCGGTGCCCGGTTCACGATCGAATTCGCGGCAGCCGAGCCGCAAAGGACAGAACATGGCAGATGAGATCCGGGTGCTGGTTGTCGAGGACGACGAGAACGTCCGCATCGGCGTCGAGCAGGCGGTCGCGCTCGCCGGCTTTCCGGTGAGCGCATACGCATCGGCGGCCGATGCCTGGGCCGATATCGCGCCCGGCGCGCCGGTCGTGATCGTTTCGGACGTGCGCATGCCCGGCATCGACGGCCTGCAACTGCTCGACCACGTGATGGCCATCGATTCGCAAATCCCCGTTCTGCTGATCAGCGGCCACGCGGATATCTCGACGGCGGTCAGTGCGATGCGCGTGGGCGCCTACGACTTCATCGAGAAGCCGTTCTCGTCCGATGTGATCGCGGCCCGCGTGGCCCGTGCCGTAGAGAAGCGCCGGCTCACGCTCGAAGTCGAGGGGTTGCGCGCAACGCTCCACAACTGGCAGGGCATCGAGGCGCTGGTGCTCGGCAAATCTGCGGCGATGGCGGATGTGCGCAAGAAGATTCTGCGGCTCGCCAACACCTCGGTGTCGGTCCTCATTACGGGCGAGACGGGCACGGGCAAGGAATTGATCGCGCGCAGCCTGCACGATTTCAGCGCGCGGCGCGATGCGCATTTCGTGGCGCTGAACTGCGGCGGACTGCCCGAGCAGGTGTTCGAGAGCGAGCTGTTCGGACACGAGGCGGGTGCCTTCACAGGCGCGATCAAGAAGCGCGTGGGCAAGATCGAATGGGCCAACGGCGGGACGCTCTTTCTCGACGAGATCGAAACGATGCCGCTGCCGCTGCAGATCAAGATGCTGCGCGTGCTGCAGGAGCGCGTGGTCGAGCGGCTTGGCGCGAACGAGCTGATTCCGGTGGATTGCCGCATCGTTGCCGCTTCGAAGGCGGACCTCGCCGAACTCTCCGCCGGCGGCGGCTTTCGCGCCGACCTGCTGTACCGGCTGAACGTTGCGCAAATCGAGTTGCCGCCGTTGCGCGAGCGGCGCGAGGACGTGCCTTTGCTGTTCGAGCACTTCGTGCTGGCGGCGGCGCGCCGCTTCGGCACGCCGCCGCCCGTCGTGACCGCTGCTCAGGTGTCCGAACTAATGACGCACGCGTGGCCCGGCAACGTGCGCGAGTTGCAGAACGTCGCCGACCGCTTCGTGCTGGGGCTGACCGGCGACAGCCTGCTTTCGGCAGGCGCCGCCTCAGTGAAAGGGGACACGCTGGCTCAGCAGCTTGCGTACTTCGAACGCATGCTGATCGAAAACGCGCTGCAGCGCAATCGCGGCAACGTCGCGGACGCGAGCGCCGAGCTAGGGATGCCGCGCAAGACGCTGTATCACAAGCTGCGCCAGTTGAAGATCGCGGCGCGGGATGCGCAGGGCGAGGAAAAGGAAGACCCGGACGCTTGAGCGTGCGGCCGGCAGTCGGCCGCAAATTGACCACGATTTCCACCACGCAGCGCAAACATGGACCGCATCGAGCTCGCGACGCAAGGCCAGATTCCCGGCTATCTGATCCGGGGTGTCACGCAACGCCAGAAAGTATTTCGTCCCGGGGATTGGGCGGAACGGCTCAAGGGCGTCATCACGCTTTTCGTCGGCGAACGGCGGCCCGGGCTTCACGTCGCGTCCACGCGGCTCGTCATGCCGGTCGTATCGGCGGGTATCAAATGTTTGTTCGTGTCCGACGAATTGAGGTTGATCTGCCCGGATGCATTCGAGTTCGTGATGGGATTCGCAACGGACAACGAACTGCTGGTCAGCGGGCACGACGCACCGCTGATCGCCGTGGTGCCAACGGCCTAGTTGGTGCGGTACGTGGTGGTGGTCGACTGCAGTTTTGTCAGCGTGCCGTTCTTGAGCCGGAACCAGCCTTCCGAGCCCTGCATCACGACTTCATCCGGTTGCCAGAAGACGCGTTTGACCGTCATGCGCATGTTCGCGCGCTGCACGAGCGGCGGCTGGCGGCGAAAGTCGTACAGCACGGGGCCGTAGGCGGTTTGCACGAGCATGCGCGTAACGGTGCCGTTGTCGCCGCCGACTTCATCGAAATGCGTGAGCGTCTTCGCGTCGAAGCGGTCGAAGATCTCCTTGCCGAGGACAGCCACGAAGTCGCGGTCGTCACGCACGAATTGCACGGTGCCCGCAGGCGTGGCGAACGAGCCGGGCGCGTTGCTTTGCGCCTGCGCTGAGGTTGCAACGAAGGAGACGGCGGCGAGCGCGGCGAATAGAAGTCGTTTCATGTTGCTTTCCGGATCGGGCGGCCGCACCGTGAGTGGGGTGGCGGCACATAGACGTTGGCTTGCCGTGCATTTTCGTTCATTTCCGCTTTGACGTCGAATGTCCCGGGCCGCGCTTGCGGCGCCGCGCACCGCATGTGCGCAAGCGCCCGGCCTGCGGAACAGGTCCGCGGGCCGGGCGCTTTGCATTGCGTTACGCGGGGAGGCTGCCCGGAGGTCAGCTCGGCACGTAGCCCTTGGGAAGCGTCGAATTGGAACTGGCCACCGACGCATTCTTCGAGACCACGTAGATCGGCGACTCGGTCAAGCTCAACGACACTCTGCCATTGGAGTAGCTCATGGTCGTCGGATTGCCCATTTCGTCGAGCACGGTGACCGTGCCGCTCGTGCCGGGTGCGTCCACGGCGAGGCTGTAGCCCACGCTATAGGTCGAGCTGTAGCCGCTGCTCGCGCTCCACACGTTGTTGTTGTGCGTCCAGAGGGCCGTGATGACCGCGCCGTTGTTCAACTGCTGGAACGCGTAGGCGTAGACGCCCGAGGGCGTGCCGTTCACCGGGCCGAGCGTGTTGGTGCCGTCGAGAATGCGCGTCATCGCCGCCACCGACATCGCCGCGGGCTTCGGGCTGATGTTCTGCGCGCCGTATTGGCCCTGGGCATCGGCGAGGTCGAAGAACGTGCCGTAGCCCGTGAGGCCCGGGAAGTCCGCACCGTAGAAGATCCAGGTTTGATCGGCGCCTTCGCCCAGGATGATCAGGTGGCTGCGCGCGACCACTGCGCCTTGTGCATAGAGGATATTGCCGTTCGGATAGTTCGGACCGTACGACGTGCCATTGTCATAGCTGATGCCGAGTTCGGTGCTCCAGAGCTTCATGCCCGGCTTGTAGTCGGCCGCCATTTCGCTGCGCAGGGCGCGCATTTGCCCGATCAGCGAGTTGGACGCGTTGGCGGGATCGGTCGCTTGCCGTTCCGGCACGTACGAGGGCGAGGTGCCGTTGACGTCGTAGTAGCCGTGCGTCGTCACGCCGTCGATGTACTGGGCAAAGCCGAGCGACGCGAGCGTTTTGAGGTGGTTCGCGGTGCCGGCCGGCGCCGTATCGGTCGGACCCATCACGACCGCGTGAGGATCGGTCGAGTGAACGCCCTGATGGACGGCCTGGTAAAGCTGCACGAATTGCGAGTTCGTACCCTTCCATTGGGAATCCGGCTCCCAGGTGAGCTGGTAGTAGTTGGCCGATTGATGCGGGTAATAAGTCGTCCGAATCGAATTCGATTCCGTACCGAGCCGGCTCATGTAGTTCTGGTAGTACGTGAGATCGGTGGGCAGCTGTGCCTCGTCCTCGAACGCGTTGGTCGGGCTCGCCCAGGCGGGAATGCCGTCGAGGCGAACCATGCGCATCACGTTACCCGTGGCGAAGAACGGGTCGACCTTGCTGGTGCTCGGGTTGAAGGTGTTGGGGCCGTTCGGCTCCATGGTCGACATCTCGCGATGGTCGTAAATCGTCGAGATGCCGAGCGAGGAGAGCACGGATGTGTTGCCGTCCTCGCCTTGCATGCCGAAGCGATGCTGGTCCTGATGCGCATACGTGACCGTCGGGACGATGCCGGACAGGTTGGGCAGCACGCCGAACGTCGCGAGGCCGGTCGGCCGGGTGCCCGCGGAGGGGAGCTGTCCGCCGGCGGTGTCGAGCTTGGCGGACACGGCGAAGTAGCCAGCCAGCGTGGACGTGCAGCTCAAGGTGGTCGTCACGGCGCCTGCCGTCACGTGCAGATGACCGCTCGCGGCCACGTTGCCGACCTGGTCGGTGACCGACCAGGTCAGCGTGTCGGCTGCGGGCGCATTGGTGGTGAAGGCGAGCGGAAACGTCGCGCCCGAGGCGAAGATGCGGCCGCTTTGTGCGGTCGGGGTGTCGGCGCTCACGAGATTAGTGCTGGAAGTCGCACTGGATGTCGTGGGGGAGCCGCATTGCATCGTGCCATGCGTGAGCGCTTTCGCGTTGGCGCTCGTCGTTGCATTTGCAGCATTCGTGCCGGCTGCGCTTTGCGGCGTAGCAGAGGCATTGGCTGCATCCGTTGCGGGGCTTCCGGAGCCACCGCCGCCGCACGCCGCCAGGAATAGCGACGACGACAACAAGAGATAGAAGAGCTTCATCGATTGAAAAGGGCAAAGCGACGCCCGGCCGGCTGCGGCGCGCGATGGGCGCTCGGGGCAGGCCAGAAAGTCGGGACAATGAATGAATGCGGCGTGGCTCGAAGAACCCTGCACCCGCTAACGAACGCCGTGCGCTGGCACGAGCTTGGCTATCTGGTACTTCGCGGTAGCCCAGGTAAAAATTTCACCTTTGCTAACGCTGCACCGTCGGAAATTCGGCCTTGCGCTGGATCCCTGGAGGAGGGGAGACGTGCGCAATTTTTACGGACGAAGATGACGTTGTTACTGCTTGAAGTCCAGACGCCGAGCGAATATTACCGATAATTGGCGATTTCATGTGAAAATTAGACGTAACAAAATGTACAGACGAATTGGTTCTATCCATTTTTCCCGAAAGCCAGGCCAATTCGAGCCAATAGCGAGGTATTAATTACCTCACGTCGAGACGGTAATGTTTGCCGCATCATCCACGATGAAACCCGCTATCTCCTGCAATATCGGCAGTTCGGCGGGAATATGAATGGCGCCAGGGTAATTAATTCTGGCAATATATCCCTTTTAATATCCTTTCTATTTAATTCGGGTCGGAATTAACTGACTTCACCGATTTATTTCGATCAGGGGTGGCGAATTGATCGACGGCGATAGCGCTTTTATTCGCTTTATCCGTGACTTGAGTGGGAACGACGGAGTAGAGAAGGCCGGCCAGCGCTCAGGCGTGGCGAAGGAAGTGGCCGGACGGGGCGCGGCCCCTAGACCCGGTCGAGTGCGAGATGCAGCGGTGCGTGCGGTCGCAACGTCACGTTGAGCATGGGGCGTGGTCCCGCCATGCCATCCCGGGCCGAGAGCGTGTAGCGCTGCAGCACCATCGCCGCGATCACGGTCATCTCGGTCATGGCCAGGTGCTGGCCGAGGCCCGAGGGTTCGAGCTGAGCGACGCGCAACGGCTCTCGCATTTCCCGGCGTCCCCGCTGGTGTGTCTTTCGTGGTACCGGGAACTGGATGCGGGGCTCGTGCAAGCGTGCGCGAATGGGCCGACGTGGCGGCCGTTCGGCACGGCGCTCACGCTTTCGGGCAGCCAGTCGCGACCCACCACGAGCTGGGCGCCGACAACGGGTTTCGGCGGCATGATCTGCTTCGCGGCCGATGCGGCGAAAGCCTTGTTCGATCTGGATCTGGCCACAGTTCACGACCGCTTTCTGATTGCCAGCGCCGCGCTGGGACCGCAGTGGCAGACGTTCCTCGACGATTTGATCTGCACTGCTGACGATACCCAAACCATCGCGGTTCTTGCACACCACCTGTCGCCGCGTTGGGAGGCGGTTCGTGAGTCGCACGCACAGCGAGCGCCAGGTCGAGCGGCGCATCAAGGCTTACAGCGGCCGCTCGCGGCGCGAGTGGCAGTCGCTGGTGAAATCCGAGGGCGCGTATTTCGCGGCAACGGACCGCTTTGCGTCCGGCCAGTCCTTCGACTTGGCGGCATTTGCCCAGGACGAAGGTTTTGCGGATCAGGCGCACCTGAGCCGCACGACGAAGCGCATGACCGGGTTCTCGCCTACGGAGTTCGCGCAGCGCTATGTCGAGGACGAGTCGTTCTGGATGTACCGGTTGTGGGTATGACGCGGCTCTGGCGCGAGTGGGCCGATGCGGCACCGCAGGAGAGTTAGCAAGCGGCCCAAAAGCCACGGAAACTGCGTCCGGCCTGCAATGTTTTGTGTCCGGCGCCGGTGCCGATACAGTGAGATACAAAACCTCTCGCGCCTTGCGGTATAAACGCATCATTCCCCGCACACGGAGCCCGAACATGCACGCCGATGGTTTTGCGGCCCCCCGCCGCGTGCCGCTTTCCGTGGCGGCGCTGCACTGGCCGCGCACGCTGTTCGCGCGCCTCGCCCTGATCCTTTGCGTCGGCCTCGCGCTTGCGCAGGTGTTGTCGTTCACGCTCACCGTAACCGAGCGCGACGACGCCACCGCGACCATGATGACGGCCTACATCGCGCGCGAAGTCGCCATCTCCGTGGCGCTGCTCGATCATCTGCCCGCAGCCGAGCGCGAAGCCTGGCTGCCGCAGCTCGCGCGCCGTAGCTATTTCTTCATCCTCGGGCCCGGCACGCCTGGCGAGCCGCCCGAGGCGCACCGCTCGAAGAGCGTGGCGTCGGCGATCGCGAGCGGCCTGGGCGACAAGTACCCGCTCACCTCCAGTGCCGTGCCGGGCAACGGCGAACGTCTGCAGATCCATCTGCGCCTCTCCGACGGCTCGCCGCTCACCATCGACTACCGGCCGCCTCCCGCACTGCCCATGTCGGGCTGGCTGCCGGTCGTGCTGGCGGCCCAGCTCGCCGTGCTGGCGGTGTGCTGCTGGTTTGCCGTGCGCATCGCGACGCGGCCGCTGCACGAGCTCGCGCGCGTGGCGGACGCGCTCGGGCCGGACCTGAAGGCCGAGCGTCTGGAAGAAGACGGCCCGTCCGAAGTGGCGCGCGCCGCGCGCGCGTTCAATGCGATGCAGCAGCGCATTTCGGCGCACGTGGCCGAGCGCATGCAAATCCTCGCAGCCATCTCGCACGACCTGCAGACGCCGATCACGCGCATGCGGCTGCGCGTGGATCAGATGGACGATGAAGCGCAGGCGGGCAAGCTCACGCAGGACCTGCTGGAGATGGAGCAACTGGTAAAGGAAGGCGTGGCCTACGCGCGCACGCTGCATGGCACCGGCGAGGCGCCGCGCCGCGTCGATCTCGACGCGCTGCTCGACAGTCTGGTGTGCGATTACGTGGATGCGGGTTCGCCCGTGACGTTCGAGCGCCGCCTGAACGTGGCGATCGTCACGCGCGTGCAGGCGCTGCGGCGCATCGTCGGCAATCTCGTGGATAACGCCCTGAAGTACGGCAACACGGCGGCCATCGAGGTCAGCGCGTCGCCGCAGGACAAGACCGTCACGATTTCCGTGCTCGACAGCGGTCCCGGCATACCCGATGAGGCGCTCGAAAAGGTATTCGAACCGTTCTACCGCCTGGAAACCTCGCGCAATCGCGGCACGGGCGGCACGGGGCTCGGCCTCGCGATCTCGCGTCAGCTCGCCGTGGCGATGGGCGCGCAGCTCACGTTGCGCAACCGGCCCGAAGGCGGGCTGGAAGGGCGGCTCGTGCTGCCGGGCGCCGACGCGTGAAGGGAGTCAGGCTAGCGGAATGAAGACATTGAACTGCCCCTCGTCGGGGTGCCGCGAGCGATGGCCCTTGCCAATGGTGTCCTCGCAGAGCACGACGGTGCCCGGCTCGCAATGGCGCGTATCGCCGTCGCTCGTTTCGAACTCGACCCAGCCAGTCATCCAGATCACGAACTGGCGCACCGGCGTGGTATGCCAGTCCGCTTCCTTGAGGCCCGCGGGCACCCAGCCGAAGCGCACCGCCTTCGCCGATTCCCATGTGGAGAGGTAAATGGGCGGGATGTTGGGGAAAAGCTCCAGCGGCGTGAGCGGGATGTCGATGTCCTCGAGATGCGACTCGCCCTGGGCATCGGCGTAGATACGCAGGCATTTCATGGGACCCTCCTGGAACCGTTGTCGCCGTTGTGCGCCTACGCGCATTGTCGTCCCGAATCGGGCGGTGCGGTTCCGGTTTGTGCATGATGTGCAGCGCATTGCATGCCCGATGCAATGTGGCGTGTCTGCCCGCGCGAGACTTTCCGTTCTGGAGGACGCATGAAACGTTGGTTGGCTATCCTGTTCTTCGCCGCGAGCGGCCTGGCTGCGGAAATCGCGCATCCGGTGTACTGTTCGTGCATCGCTCAAACCCGTTCACGCCTCGGGCGCAAGGAGAAACATGCCAATGACGGAAAAGATGGATCATGTCCTGATCGTCGATGACGATCGCGGCATACGTGAACTGGTCGGCGCCTACCTCGAAAAGAATGGCATGCGCGTGTCGCTGGCGGCGAACGGCCGCGAGATGCGCTCGGTGCTGGAGAGCGGCGCGCCCGACCTGATCGTGCTCGACCTCATGATGCCCGGCGACGACGGCCTCGTGCTGTGCCGCGAGTTGCGCGCGGGCAAGTTCCGCGCCGTGCCCGTGGTGATGCTCACCGCGCGCAACGAGGAGACGGACCGCATCGTCGGCCTGGAAATGGGTGCCGACGACTATTTGCCCAAGCCGTTCGCCGTGCGCGAACTCTTCGCGCGCATCCGCTCGGTGCTGCGCCGCACACGCATGCTGCCGCCCGGCATGGAAGTGAGCGAGTCGGCCCAGTTGATCGCGTTCGGCGACTGGCGGCTCGACACCACGGCGCGTCATCTGCTGGACGCCGAAGGCACGATCGTGGCGCTGAGCGGCGCGGAATACCGGCTCTTGCGCGTGTTTCTCGATCATCCGCAGCGTGTGCTCACGCGCGACCAGTTGCTGAACCTCACGCAGGGCCGCCAGGCCGATGCGTTCGACCGCTCGATCGATCTGCTCGTGAGCCGTCTGCGCCAGCGTTTGCGCGACGAGGCGCGCGAGCCGCGTTACATCAAGACGCTGCGCAGCGAGGGCTATGTGTTTTCGGCGGCGGTGAGCATGGCCGAGGCACCGGAGTAGGTTCGACGCCAATGCGCATGCCGCCGCCGGTCGAGGTCTGGCCGAATCAATGATCGTTTCGCCATCCTTACTTCGTCCTGCGATGTAGCGGAGCCCCTCACTCCACGCTTTCGCCCCGCCCCTTATGCTGCGCCGCCAGCCTGTCCTGGTGCGTCGGCGGCACGGGATCGTAGTGGCTTAGCTGAATGCTGTAATTTCCATGCCCGCCCGCGAGCGAATTGAGCCGCGACTGATAATCGTTGAGCTCCGCGAGCGGCACCTTCCCCGCAATGACCATGGCTTGCCCACCCATCGTGCGCGTCCCATGCACCTGCCCGCGCCTCGCGGATAGATCGCCGATGATGTCGCCCATCGCAGCCTCAGGCGTCATCACCTCAATATCGACGATCGGTTCGAGCACGATAGGCTGTGCTTTCAAAACCGCATCGATGAACGCCTTGCGGCCCGCGGTAACGAACGCCACTTCCTTCGAGTCCACTGGATGGCTCTTGCCGTCGTACACGATCACGCGCACGTCCTGCATCGGAAAGCCCGCAAGCGGCCCGCTGTCGATCACCTGCAAGATTCCTTTTTCCACCGCAGGCATGAACTGCGAAGGAATCGCACCGCCTTTCACAGCATCCACGAATTCGAAACCAGCGCCGCGCGGTAACGGCTCCACGCGCAGCATGACTTCGCCGAACTGGCCCGCGCCGCCCGTCTGCTTCTTGTGGCGGCAGTGTCCCTCGGCCTTGCCGCCAATCGTCTCGCGCCAGGCGATCGTGGGCGGGCGCGTGACCACATCGAGTTTGTACTGATCGGTGAGCCGCTCCAGCATGTAGCGCAGGTGCAGCTCGCCCAGCCCGCGCACGACGGTTTCGTTGGTGCCCTCGGGATGATCGATCTGCAGGCAGGGGTCCTCGGCCGCGAGCTTTTGCAGCACCTCCCACACGCGCTGCTCGTTGCCGGGACGCGCGGGCTCGATCGCGAGCCCGTAAATCGGATTGGGAAACGCGGGCGGCGTGAGATGGATGTTGCCGTCCTCGGGCGCATCGTGCAGCACGGCATCGAAGCCGATGTCATCGGCCTTTGCCACGGCGCAGATGTTTCCGGGCCCGGCGCGCTGGACCTCCGTATGCTCCTTGCCCTGCAGCATCAGCAGATGCGCGACCTTGAACGGCTGTCGCGCGTTGCCGATATAAAGCTGGCTGTCGCGCGTGACGGTGCCCTGATGAATGCGAAATACGGCGACCTTGCCGATATACGGGTCCATCACGATCTTGAACACATGCGCGAGCACGTGCTTGTCGGCGTCCGGCTCGGCCTGCACGGGTTCCACCTTGCCTTCCAGCTCGCGATAGAAAAGCGGCGGATTGCCTTCGGTGACGTTGGGCAGGAGCCGAACGAACACGTCGAGCAGTTGTGCGATGCCCGCGCCCGTCGCCGCGGACGTGAAGCACACCGGCACGAGATGCCCTTCGCGCAACGCGCGCTCGAAGGGCGCGTGCAGTTGCTCGGGGCTGATGGCTTCGCCTTGCTCGAGGTAGAGCTCCATCAACTCGGGATCGAGTTCGATCACCTGGTCGATGAGCGCATTGTGCGCCGCTTCCACCGAATGAAAATCAGCCTCTCCCGCGGGGTTGAAGAAGCAGTCCACCACCTCGCGGCCGCCTTGCGCGGGCAGATTGATCGGCAGGCAGCTCTTGCCGAAGGCCTCCTGAATCTGCGCGAGCAGGCCCGGCAAATCGACTTTTTCGGCGTCGATGCCGTTCACGATGATCATCCGGCATAGCTTGCGCTGTTGCGCGTACGTCATCATGCGCGTGGTCGTCATCTCGATGCCGGTGCGCGCATTGATGACGATGGCCGCCGTTTCCACCGCAGGCAGCGCGCTCATCGACATGCCGGCGAAGTCGGGGTAGCCGGGCGTATCGATCAGGTAGATGCGGGTGTCCTGGTGGTCGAAGTAGGCGACAGCGGAATTGAGGGAGTGGTGGTACTTGCGTTCGAGGGGATCGAAATCGCAGAGGGCGGTGCCGCGATTCACGCTGCCTGGCGCGTGCAGCGCGCCGCCCTGGTGCAGGAGCGCTTCGGCAAGTGAGGTCTTGCCGCAGCCGGCATGGCCGACCAGAGCGATCGTGCGGATGGCTTCGGGACTGTAATCCATTTGTCGATCCATTGTTGTACTTCATCCAGTGTGACCCACAAGCGTTTCCAAAATCCACTGTATAATCAATAGGTTGTCAACGTAATTCGCCCAAGATGACCCATTTTGTTCCGACTGCTGCCATGTGTCCAGTGGTGGGATAGAGGGTGGGTCAGGATCCTGGGGAAATACCCTATGCCTGCGCTTCCCGATCGCGCGCTCAGCCCAACGACGCATAGGCGCCGTGAGATGGGATTGGGCTTGTACCCGCCGACGTCGCTGCGCGACGCCCGAGCGCGAGCGCTGGTGATGCGCAACCAGCTCGATAGCGGGCCACGACCCTATCGACGAGCGCAGACGCGAGCAGGTGATTGTCGAGCGAGAGGTGAAGGTGCCTACGTTCTTGCAGGCCGCCGAGAAAACCCACGAGAGGGCAAAGAGCGGCTGGAAGCATGCCGACGGGAGAAACGCACGGCGGTGGCTAAGTAGCGTAAAGGCGCACCTTGCGCCTCTGCTGGAATGTCGCGTCGATACCCTCCGGCCGCGTGATTTTTCCGATGCGCTCGCGTCCGCATGGATCGAGTGCCCGCGTGTTGCGGATAATGTCTTTCAGCGTGCTAGTGCAATCATGGAGTGGGCTTTCGCGGCGTACCCGGAGTACGTGATGTGTAATCCGGTGCCAAGTGCGCGCGCTTTGCTGCCAAGCAGAAGCGCGCGGCAGTCGAGGCCAAAGCACAACCCCGGGATCCTGCACACCGATGCCCCCGCGTTCGTGCGCGTGCACCTTGCGGGCATTGAGCCGCACGAGGTTACGCGCGCGTGCACGTTCGTGCTGCTGCACACGGCGGTTCGCCCGGCCGAGGCACGAGGCATGGAATGGGGCGAGCTCGATTTTGACAGTGCTCGGTGGCTGATCCCCGCAGAGCGCATGAAAGGCGGCGTCGAACACGATGTGCCGCTCGTCCCTGAGGTGATGGCCCTCCTACGCGCGATACGAGAAATTCGAATGCACGATCGCTTTGTTTTCCCGAACGTGACCAACACAGGTCCGGTTTCCGATGTGGATCTGCAGACGTTCTTTCGGGAAACGGGCACTGTGTCGGATACTCCAGGCCGCACGCCTGTGCCACATGGTTGTCGTGCGTGCTTTCGCGGTTGGGTCGACGCCAAAGGCTATGATCCCAGACTTGGCGAGCGCCAGCTTGCGCACTGGCCACGCGGAGAGACGGCGGTGGCATATCAACGAGATACGATGTTTGAGCGCCGCGCGGTCCTCATGGGTGCATGGACGAACTACCGGCACGGGCGGGCAGCGGCAGGTGACAACGTGATTGCGCTTAACGTGAGCGCAGCGGCATAAAAGAACCCGGCCTTGTGCGAGCCCAGTCAATCGGAGCCTCTAAACGAAAATGACTTGTACTGCCGCGAAGCGACATGTTCCACAAGTCGGATGGAAAGGAAGGCGTGTGATCAAAGATCCGCGGTGGCCCAGACGAAGGGACGCAGATCAACCGCGAGAGCGTCAGATCAGCGTAGGCACCTCGACGAACAGCGCCGGCCTCAGGTGCGGTCTTTTGTAGGTCCTGTAGAGCTTCCGTTGTGAACCTTTGTTGGGCCGGACGCCGGGTGTCCGCGAGGCCGAAGTCCTACATCTTCACGAATCGTCCGAACCCCGGCGGCCCGGGAAGTCTTGAGCCATTGGGAGATCGAGATGATCGTTTCGGAGGAGGACGACCTCGAGGGGACGCTCACGGATTTCGTTCAAGGTGTGGGGTGGCCTGACTTTGAATGAAACCGCATGAGCGGAAGGTCGAACATGATCATCAGCGTCGAGAGCGTCGGGACGCATGGTGGCGTGCACATTCTAATGGTGCGAGTTTAGATAGGCATCCGCAGGGTTTTGATAGGAAGACTTATCCCAATAGTGGGGAGGTGTTTCACATTTTTCGCGGATCGACCCGCTCAGGTCAAACTGATTTCGCCTCAGTTCGTGCGGCCAGCAATGAGGTACGTAACGCCGAAGACTGAGTCGAAGCAGACGCTCTCGGTCCTACATCGTGTGCGCAAATTGATGGTGCGCGATCGTACGAGGACAATTAACCAGATGCATGGCTTCCTGCTCGAGTCTGGTTTCAGCCTGACAGTCGGCAAGACCAACGTTGTGCGATTGCCCGAGCTGTCTCTGGGCAGATGCGGTTTGCGTTCCGGGAGGTTGAGCAGTCGGAGCAAAACCTTCGTGGTTTCCTGGGTTGTCGCTCCCAATACCCCAAAAGGAGGAGCCCCCTCTGGCGGATTTCAGGGCGCTGTAAACCAACCATACTAGAGACACGAATCATTGAAAGGCTTGGTGGAGCAGCATGATGAAATGCCGTGATTTTCTGACCTATCAACAGATCTTCGACCAGGCAGCGGAGCACCTCTTCTGCCAAGGCCGCGCGGCGCTGCTGCCACGTGGTGGCGGTGCTTATCGCGGCTACTGCGGAGGATGTCCTGTCGGCAGCTTCATCAAGTCTTCCGATTAGCCCGAATGAAGCAAGACGGAAGCAAGGAAGCAAGCGATGAACACCCAAAACCGAAGTCTGCAAGAGTTGGTGGAGAAGTGGCTGGCGCCAACGCCCGCCGTGCCTGCTCACGTGACACAGTTCGGCCGCACGGCGGTCGGCAACAAACGGTTCGTCTGCGTCGAGGTCCTGCATCCAACCCATCCTCGCGCGCTCTTCTTCTTCCGGCACGACGATGGCTACTGGCGGGTCTTCCCGCCGTCCGGCGAGCGGCCGGCGATGGGCTTTCGGCGCGCTGCGTAACGGCCGCGCGGCCGCACCGGAGGTCTATGATGGAAGGCACCAATGGATGTGTCCGCTGTCGTCGTTGTGTATGAGGAAAAGGCCATGGAACCGGTCAGCACTGTACTTCTCATCGACGATCATGCGCTGTTCAGGCGAGGCGTGTCGCAGTTCATCCAGATGAACCCGGACTTTCACGTAGTCGGCGAAGCCGCGTCGGGGCGCGAAGGCGTCGTGCTTGCGCTTGACCTTAAGCCGGACGTGATCCTGATCGACCTCAACATGCCTGAGATGAACGGAGTCGAAACGATCGCTCTACTGCGCGAGAACGGCGTCGACCCTCGCTATATCGTGCTGACGGTCTCCGACAATGAACGGGACGCTGTAGCCGCGCTGCGCGCCGGCGCGCACGGCTATCTGCTGAAGGACATGGAGCCCGAAGAGCTGTGTCTGAACCTGCGCAAGGTGTTGAAAGGAACCGCAGTGCCTGGCGAGTCAGTGACCGGCAATCTCTTTCAGGCACTGTCGGGCGGCCAGCCGCTTCACTCCAGCGAGACCGATCTCTCGGCGCGCGAGCAGGAGGTGCTCGCATGTGATCTCCGCTGAGCGCTCGACTGCCTGGCTGCACTCGATCTGATTTCACCCGGTCCGCTTCAGTGCGAGGGACGCATGGCGCTCGCGGCTGCGCCGTAGCGCCTCCCGCGCGATGGTCTCAATGTCGCGCTCGCTCAGGACGCTCGCGACTGCGCGGGCATAGGCGTGGTGCTGCGGCGTGAGCGGCACGGACAAGTCGCGCGCATCGAGGTAGCGCAGCAAAGCGATCCGCTTTTGTCCCGAGGCAATGCTCCGGTCGTAGAGCAACAGTGCGGCTTCTGGATCGCAGGCCTGTGCAACCTGCCTTATCAGGTTTCTCGTATGCGCGCGAGTCATATAGGATGCCTGGTGAACTGACGCCTGACGATCATCCAACGGCGGTTCGTTTCTTCTTCTCGGGATCGTCGAAGGGAAGGGCGGCCGTGGTTGCGCGCGCTTCGACGCTGCCTCTCACTTCGAGTTCGACGCCGTCACGGGCCTGCTCGGCCTCCAGGCGGGCGATCGCCAGCGAGCGGCGCGTCAGCCGCGAGTACATTCCACAGGTGATCACGCCGACCTGGCGACCGTTGAGCCACAACGTGTCACCCGCCGCCGTGGCTCTCGATGAGGCGACATCGACGCCATAGATCTTGAAGCGCTCTTTGCCTGCCAGCCGGAAATGCTCATTCGCGCCGCAGAATTCGGTCTTGCCCGGCGAGACGGTGAAATCGAGGCCGAGCTCCCAGAGCGTGTCGCCCGCCTTTTCGTTGGCGAACGGATAGGTTTCCGAATTATCGTACGGGTAGAACAGCAGATAGCTTTCCACACGCAACCAATCCAGCGCCGCGAACGCGCACGCAATGATGCCGAATCCGGCGCCTTTCGCGAGGATAGCGTCCCAGATCAGGGGTGCGTCCTGCGCCTTGCAAAATATCTCGTAACCGCGTTCGCCCGTATAGCCTGTGCGCGAAATGGTGACCGGCCGGCCGAAGAGTCGAGTCTGCATGTGATGAAAGTAAGCCAGCTCGCGTATCCCGGCTACGTGCTCGGCGAGGAAGTCGACGGCTGCCGGCCCCTGCAGCGACAGGTCATGCAGATCGTCGTCGAACAGCACGGCAACCTGGCGGCCGTGTGCCGAACGCACGAGCCGCTCGTAGCCCGTGCCCGCGCCGTGCACGACCATGAATGCATTCGGCCCGGTACGGTAAATGATGCAGTCGTCGATGAACTTGCCGTCCTCGTTGAGGATGGAGGCGTAGGCAGATTTGCCCGGATAGAGCTTGCTGATATCGCGGGTGGTGGCCCAGTCGAGCAGGCTCTGCGCGTGCGGGCCGACGTAATGCACTTTTTTCAGGCCGGAGACGTCCATGAGTCCGGCTTTGGTGCGGATGGCTTCGTGATGGTCGGCGAGATCCGTCGTGTAGCTCCATGCCATGCCCATCCCGTTCCAGTCTTCCAGACGAGAACCTAGCGCGCGGTGCCGGTCCGCGAGTGCCGAAATACGCCACGAGTTTGCCATCGGTGACTCTCCGTTAGGTAGCGGTGGGAGGGTGACGAGCGGCGTCGGCATGCTGCAGTGCCCCCGCCCGCGCACGCTGATGCACGCCGTCTCCCTATCCGGCATCTTTTCCGATCTGCGCCGGAACTGCCATCCAGAAGAGGGAGTACGTCCCACGTGGTAGCCGCCGCTGCCGCGCGCCTAGAAGTGATGCAGAAAGCCGAGCCGCACGACGGTCTGATTGCCGCTTGAGGAAATATCCGCGGAGCCCACGATATGTGCGGAATCGAGGTCGGTTCCCGTCGAGCCGTTGGTGTGCTGATATGCGCCCTGAACGTAGAGCTGGGTGCGCTTGCTCAACGAGTAGTTCAGCATGAGAGCGACTTGATGCCAGTTCTGGCTCGATCCTCCAGCCATTTCCTTGAAATTGCCGTGCGTGTACGTATAGGCGGCGGCCACGGACAATTCGGGATTGATGAAGTACTGTCCGTTGACTTCGACGTTGTCGAACTTCCACGATGACCACGCCTGAGTTCCGATGTCGGGGGCGTAGGCGTTGGCGGTCGGCTGATAGACGTCGACGTGCGAGTACGCGAAGCCGACGGTCGAGCCGTCGCCGAAGGTCCATTTCGCGCCTGCGCCGATGTTCTGCTGTCGCGCGGCGGTGAATACCCCGTCGCCGCCCACTGCACCCGTGCTGCTCGAGTTGCCGTTGTTCTGCCGCAGATAAGCAATCGCGGCCGAGAACGGCCCGATTGCATAGCTGAGCGCGGCACTATATGCGCGATTGTCGGCGAAGTTGGTGGCGTTGCTGAATCCATAAACGCCCTCGGCCTGGAAGCCTTGAAAGGTCGGGCTCACATATTTGACCGCATTGTTGAAGCGAAAATCCTGGTCGGCGTTGTCGTTGTCGAACGGGTGTGCCGCGAGGTCGCCGATGGTGGCGCCCGCTGCCGTGAAGGGCGCCCACATGTCGACGGTTGCGTCGTACTGGCGCCCGAGGGTGAGCGTGCCGTAAGCGGCGGAATTCAGCCCGGCGAACGCCTGGCGTCCGAACAGCCTGCCGCCCTCGTTCGACAGACCGCTGTTGAGGTTGAAGCCGCTTTCCAGTGTGAAGATGGCGGAAAGTCCGCCGCCCAGATCCTCGTTCCCCTTGAAGCCGAAGCTCGATTCGGTGCTGTCGCCGCTCACCATCGCCCACGCGCTATGGCCGCGCGCGTTCGATGTGTAGTTCAAGCCGTCGTCGATCGTCCCATATAACGTGACACTGCTCTGGGCGTGTGTGGTGCCAGCGGCAAGGAGCGCCGCGAAGCCGGCACTGAGATGGCGTTTTCTCATGGGGTAGCCTTGTTTTCTTGTTGATCGGATGCGGATACGGTGGTCCGCGTCGTTGTTGAAGGATGATCTCGCCATGCCGATTCTCTGCCGGGATATGCCGGCAACTCATCAGGTATGCGAAACAAATGGTACGAATTACTTACCACGGACCGATGATGCGGGACTTCCACTTGCATTCTTCCCACTCGCGCGCGGGGTCGGAGTCCATGACGATGCCGCCCCCCACGCTGTACACACCCTCTCCATCGTGATCGAGGACCAGCGTGCGTATGGCGACGTTCATGGAGAACCGGCCATCTGGCGCGAACCATCCTACGCTGCCGCAGTACACCCCGCGCGGCGCGACTTCAAGTCGCTGTATTTGCCGCATGGCTGCGATTTTCGGCGCACCCGTGACCGAGCCGCAGGGAAAGAGCGCACGCAGGATGCGTTCGAGATTCACTTCGCCGATTTCGGCGCTGATCGTCGACGTGAGCGTCCAGACGGTTGCGTACCGCTCGAGCGCGAACAGGTTCTCCACCGCAACCGAACCGGTACGCGCAATGCGCCCAAGGTCATTGCGAAGCAGGTCGACGATCATGAGATTCTCGGCCCGGTCTTTCGTGCTCGCCTGCAACTGCGCGCCAAGACGGGCGTCGAGCTCCGGGTCGGCGTCGCGTGGCGCGGTGCCTTTCATTGGCCGCGTAGTCAGCTTTCCGCCGCCGTAGTGTAGAAACAGCTCGGGAGAAAAGGATAGGATCCGGCGCTCGCCGTCATCGATGTACGCCGCGTGGGCGGACGGGTTCGCATTGGCAAGACGGCGGTACAACGTCAGGGCGTCGCCACGCGTGCTCACATCGAGCGGAAACGTATAGTTGATCTGATAGACCTCGCCTGCTGCGATCAGGTCGCGGATCTCCGAAACATGGGCGATATAGCGCTGCCTGTCGATGCGCGGCTTGATCGAAATAATATCGTCATTGGAATCGCTTCCGGCGTATTCGCATGGCGCCTCCTCGTCGGCGTGGTCGAACACGAGCGCGGTAAGGCAAGGACGCTGCGCATGAGCCGGCTGGATCGGCTGGTGAAGCGAGGGCTCCAGCCAGTAACCCACCTCATAGTCGGCGATCAGGGCGATCCACCGTCCGTCCTTGCGCGCGGCATCCACGCCGTCAAGTGCGCTCGCCAGCTCGCCGCGGTGCCGGGCCGTGATCCGGGTGCACGGCCCGCGCATGGCGAGAGCACGTCCAGCCACGAAATCGTCGAAGCGGCATGTATTCATGGAGGCGGAGCGAGCGGGGAGGCCGGAAAAGGCAATGCAGCCAGCATCAAGGAACAAAACTGCCTCATCAATGATTCGTTGTGGGTAACCCCCGAGAGGTAGGCGGCGAGGCGCCGGAACACGGTGAAATGCACGAAGCGGACCGCGCGCGCCACGCCTTTCGCCCGGCGTCGGACCGGAGTATCGTGCGCTACCTCTTCGGAGAGAGGCCGCAGTTGCAAACCTTCACCTATGATGTGAGCGGGTATGTCAAGCCGGACGGCGCGCGGCCCCGTAGCGGGCTTAAAAGATAGTTGCCTTGTCCACATCGTCACCGGGGCGTGCCGAATGAGTGCGAATGAAGAACCCGATTTCCTGCGTACCGGCTTGACACGCCTGCTGGGCTGCCGGTATCCGATCGTATCGGCGGGCATGGGCGGGCCTGCCCGGTCGGAACTTGCCGCGGCCGTTTCGGAGGCTGGCGGGTTCGGCCTGCTTGGCATGGTGTGCGCGTGCTGGCCAACAGCGCAACGGATGAAGCACGCGGGCAGCTTTTTGGGGCATCACCCGGACAGATTGCCGCGTGAAGTCATTGGTCAAGACGACGGGCGCCCGCTCTATCTTTTCAGCACCGATTCGCCACTGCGCAGCACCACGGGCGAACTCGAACGAATGGCGTTATTCGCGGGCGAATCGTTCGCGCTCGTGAACTCGCGCACGGCGGCGGCGGAGGTGATCGAGCGTATGGTAGTCGAGGCAGAGGACGCACGGCGCCGGATCTGCGGGTGAGCGTCGGCGACTCGCCGAGCGCCCCAAAGAACGAGTACTACCGAGGAAATCGTGGAGACAAGACGAAATTCGGTTCATCAGATGCTAGGCGGTGAGGCGGCCCTTGCACGCCTCGTTCAATCGTTCTACGACATTATTGAAACCGATCCCGACGGTGCAGACATTCATGCTCTGCACTTGAAGGGTTTCGGCCTTGCGCACGTACGGCAGGCCCAGTTCGAGTTCCTCTCAGGCTTCTTCGGCGGGCCTCAGTACTACCTCGAGCGCATGGGGCATGCGAATCTGCGTTCCATGCACGCGCACATCGAGATCGGGCCCGCGCGAGTCGAGGCCTGGCTGAATTGCATGAAGAAGGCCATTGCGGCACTCGGCTATGACGCCGAGATTGAGGCTGTGCTCATGCAGCATTTCGCGCGGGTGGCACAGGCGTTGCGTAATACCGCATAGCGCGTGAGCTCCCGGGCCCCGGCGCACGCTCGCGTGCATGCTGTCTTTGCGCATTCACGTCTCGGCGCCGGCAAGTACGCAATCGGATCGCATAGGCAACGGTGAGGTTGGTTGCCGTGCGAGATCACGCGCCTGCGACCTTTGGAGAACCCGCACTGACCCAGGGTCTCCATCTACCTACAAAAACATTGTTGACACCGCAAGGGGAATCCACAATAAATACCACGGTGAAACTTTGTTGCTGAAGGGGAAACGCCAAAACCCACGTCGAAGTACCCCGTCGTGTCGCATTGCCTATGGAGGGTTTGAACATGGATTACAGATTGCGAAAGCGTATCGATAGCATGTTTGGCCGAGACCGTTTGATGGCGGGCATCGCGCTGGTGGCCCTCTGGATTGCCCTGGGATATGTCTACTTTGCGGTTAGCCTCTCCGCAGTGGACCCTGCGGTTCGCGTCGCGCTGACAATCGGCGCCGCGGGCGTCCTCGTGTTCAACACAGCCTCGGTGACCGCGATGGTGCGGCACTACAAGGAGGACAAGGACCATATCTATGGTCTCGACATCCACCATCTCGACGAAAACCGCTTGCGCAAAGCCGCGCTCGATGACAACGAGGAAGAAGCGCTCGCATAGCCCCGCTTCGCGGCGCAGTGAGTTGCGTACTTTCGCTGCGCCCCTTGTCTCCCACGATGCAGGACCCGTCAACGCATTGCCGACAAAGAGGAAACTCGACATGGCATCCGAATACGTGCCTCCCGTGCAGAAGGGTTTCGGTCAACTGGTGGATAGCTTGTTTCTGCTCGTACTCGTCTACTGCAGCCTCCTTGCGCCGTTACTGCTCAAGGCGCCGGACAAACAACCGGATGCCGCGCAGGCCGTGAAGACGCAGGTGTCGTGGCAAACGCTGGGCCAGAATCCCACGATGCAGGCGCAATGGCAGAAGCTCGGCTTCGACGCCGGGCAGGCCAAACCCATCATTACCACCAGGTTCGACTACACGGTCGATCCGGCTTCGCTGATCGTCACGGCAGTCGTGATCGTCGGTTATTTCGTCTTCGTGCTGCGCGTTTCTGACAGGCAATACAGGCAGGTGATCGCCGAAAAATTCTCGGAGTAACGCAATGAACTTCTGGCAATTACTGAGTCAGGCCGCCTGGGCGGTGGCAATCTTGCTGTTCGCGTGGATCATCGTCGACGCGCTGCGGGTTTACCGCGAATACGACGACGACTTCCTGATGAGTTCGACAGAAGGAAGCGAATAGGGAAGGGAGGCTGCGGGGCTTTTCCAAAAACGCTCAGTATGGGCCCGGAGTCATGCTCCGCACCCGCTCGTGATAGACAGGAGAACTCATGAGTCATCCAGCAGCGTCATCGCAACAGGACCAGCGGATCGCCCTCTTGAAGGTGCTAGGGCCGATTCACGTTTGGGCGCTCGGCGTCGGCATCGTGCTAGTCGGCGAATTCATGGGGTGGAATTTTTCCGTGGCGAAGGGCGGCGCATATGGGTCGCTGATCGCCTGCTGGATCATCGGTCTGCTCTACACCTGCGTCGCCATGATCGATTCGGAGGTGACCTCCACGGTCGCCGCGGCCGGGGGCCAGTACACGCAGGCGAAGCACATCATCGGGCCGCTCATGGCGTTCAATGTGGGCCTCTACCTCGTGATGGCCTATACGATGCTCGAAGCGGCCGATGCGCTTGTGGTCGGCGACCTGATCAAGGCGGTGGCGGCAGACTCGGGATATGCGAACCTCGACTCGCGGCCATTCGCGCTCGTCACGATCGCCTTTCTCGCGTGGCTCAACTATCGCGGCGTGTTCGTCACGTTGACCGTCAACTTCGTGATCACGGCGATCGCCTTTTTCGCCATTGTCGTCCTGTTCTTCGGCGTGCAGCCGTGGAACCCGGGACACATTCTGCAGCATCGCGAGCTGCTGACCCCGCTGCCGTATGGCTGGCTTGGCGTGGTCGCCGCGCTGCAGTTCGGCATGTGGTATTACCTCGGCATAGAAGGCACGTGCCAGGCCGCCGAAGAGGTGCGCTCGGCGGGGCGCTCGATCCCGCTCGGGACGATGAGCGGCATGATCACGCTGCTGATCGCCGCCGCGCTGACATGGTATGTCGCCACGGGGCTCATGCCGTGGGAGTATCTCGGCCAGGCCGTGACGCCGCTTTATGATGCCGCGCGGCTCACGGGCAACAGGAGCCTGCAGACGCTGCTGTTCGTCGGCACGTTGTTTTCGGCGGTCGCATCAGCTAATGGCTGCATCAATGACGCGTCGCGCGCGTGGTTTTCGATGTCGCGCGACCGCTATATGCCGATGTGGTTCGGCGCGGTACATCCGCGCTATCGCACGCCGTACCGCGCGATCATTTTCCTCGTGCCGATTGCGATTTCGTTTGCGTTCACGGGCCTGCTGGATCAGGTGATAACGTTCTCGATTCTCTCCGGGCTGCTCGGCTATACGTTCATGTCGATCAACATCGTGCGGTTTCGGCGGATGTGGCCGCTCGGCAGCATCAACCGGGGATACGTGCACCCCTACCATCCCATCCCGGCGATCGTCCTGGTCTGCCTGTGCGCAGCGACCTATTTCGCCACTTACCTCGGTTACGGCGCCTCGCTGCTATCGATCATGGCGTTTTACATCGTCGCGTCGATCTGGTTCGCGTTGCATCGCTACAAGTATGTCAAACGCGGCGACCAGTTCACGATGAACTGGCCCCGGCCCAAAGACTATTGATGTCCGCCAGATCGGCATCGGCGACGGCGCGAGCGGGTGACACCGCCCGCGCCGTGCGCATGAACGGAGGATCTCATCATGCCTGTCGCTGGCATTGCTCTCGCAGCGGCGTTTGCCGTGGCGCTCGTCATTCTCTACCGGCGCGAGCACAGCGCGTGCAAGGCGCAGCGAATGAGACTGTTCGACGGGTGCTTCGCGCTCTTCGAGCGCGCCGTGCTGACGCAGGACGACGTCGCGTGGCCCGTGCTCACAGGGTGCTATCGGGATCACAAGGTGCGCATCGAGCCGGTCGTGGATGGCGTTGTTTTCCGGCAGGTGCCCTCGCTCTGGCTCGTTGTGTCCGTGAGGCAGGACTTGCCCATCGGCGGTACGTTCGACCTGCTTGCCCGCAGGCGCAACGTCGAGTTCTATTCTCCAGCCTCGGAGTTGCCGTGGTGCGTCCAGCTGCCCGGTGGCTGGCCGGATCACACGACGCTCAAGTCCGATCGCAAGGCTTCCGAATTGCCGCTGGGCGCGCTCGATCCGCATGTGAGGGCGTTGTTTGCCGATCCGCGTGCTAAAGAGCTGGTTGTAATGCCGGGCGGCGTGCGCATTGTCTATCAGGTGCAGGGAGCGGACCGCAGCGAGTACCTGGTGCTGCGCTCCGCGACGTTCCGCGGCGCGCACGTGAGCGTCGCGCTACTCGAGTCGCTGCTCGAGCGGGCCACGGCTGTCTGTGCCGATCTGCTGCGAGGAAGCGATCATGCGAACGCCTGAAATCAACGCCGCCGCGCCGGCCAACGAGGCTTCGGACGGTTCGCAGGGGCCGCGCATGCGCCGCCCGCCGCATCCCTACCTCGTGCTGGCCGCGGCGGTCCTGCTGCCGGGCGTGGGGCAAGTGCTCAACCGCATGCCGACACGGGCGCTCATCATGGTGTTCTTCATGCTCTCGCTGGGCTTCCTGACACTGCAGCTCGCGGCGCCCGAGCGTTCGTTCGCGGGCCGCCACGCGGGCGGCATCTTCGTCTATGCGATCGCCGTGCTCGACGCCTACAGCATTGCACGGTACCGCTGGGAACTCTACCTTCGACGTCGCGGCGCAGCTCGCGCGTAGCCTTTTTTCGCGGCCTCACTACGCCCGGGTGGGTAGCGCCTACCCAGCACGAGGTATAGCTGAGTAGGTTCCTAGCAGGAAAAAAAGTTTATTGGTGTTGACAACTGAAACTCCGGTGATTACTTTTAATCAACACTAAATCCTGTCGAGAACCAGGCGATCCCCATGCCCTCCACGTCCGATACCCGTCGTTTTACCTTGACCCTGTCGGCTCCCGACCGGGTCGGCATCGTAGCCGCGGTCAGTGCGTTCATTGCCGAGCATCACGGCTGGATCATCGAGGCGACGCACCACGCCGACGAACTCGAGAAGCGCTTTTACATGCGCCACGAGATCGCGACCGACTCGCTGCCCATTAGCCTCGAAGGCTTTCGCGAACGTTTCGCCCGCATTGGCCGCGAGTTCTCGATGGACTGGAAGGTCACCGACCACTCAAAGAAAAAGCGTGTGGTGATTCTCGTCTCGAAGCTTGAGCATTGCCTCTACGACCTGCTCGCGCGCTGGAAGGCCGGGGAACTCGACATCGAAATTCCCTGCGTGATCTCGAACCACGAGACGTGGCGCAGCTTTGTCGAATGGCACGGCATTCCGTTTCACTACGTGCCGGTTACGCCGGAGACCAAGGCGCAGGCCTACGACGAAGTGCAGCGCCTGTACGAGGACGCGCGCGCCGACACCATGGTGCTCGCGCGCTATATGCAGGTGCTCTCTCCCAAGCTGTGCGCGGCATACCCCGGGCAGATCATCAACATTCACCACTCGTTCCTGCCGAGCTTCGTCGGCGCGAAGCCGTATCACCAGGCGTATGCACGGGGCGTCAAGCTCACGGGTGCCACGTGCCACTACGTGACGGAAGACCTCGACGAAGGGCCGATCATCGAGCAGGACGTCATACGCGTGCGCCATTCTGACCGGCCCGACGACCTCGTGCGCCTCGGCCGCGACATCGAGAAGGCCGTGCTGGCCCGAGGCTTGCGTTACCACCTCGAAGACCGCGTGCTGATACACGGCAACAAGACGATCGTTCTTCGCTAGAAGCAGCGCTGCTGTCCAACCCGGTTTGCCTGCGCGTCCTTTGTGCGCGGGCGCGAACAAGGAGTGAGCTATGCCGTGGCGTCTCGTGCGTTTTGCCGTATCGAAGAAGCATCCCGAGCCGAGGATGTTCACCCGGCATGACACATTGCGTCGTTCCTATGACGTTGTGATCATCGGCGCGGGCGGTCACGGCCTCGCCAGCGCCTACTATCTCGCCCGCGAGCACGGCATCAAGAATGTGGCGGTGCTGGAGAAAGGCTATATCGGCGGCGGCAACACAGGCCGCAATACCACGATCATCCGCTCGAACTACCTGACGCCCGAAGGCGTGAAGTTCTACGACGCGTCGGTGAAGCTCTGGCAGGATCTGTCGCAGGACTTCGACCTGAACCTGTTCTACTCGACGCGCGGCCACTACACGCTGGCCCACACGGATTCGGCGATGCGCACGATGCGCTGGCGCGCGGAGGTGAACAAGCATTTCGGCGTGGACTCCGAGGTGGTGGGCCCGAAAGAGATCAAAGCGGCGGCGCCGATGATCGACCTCTCGTGCGGAGGTGTCGCGCCGATTTTGGGTGCGCTCTATCATGCGCCCGGCTCGGTCGCGCGCCACGATGCCGTGGCGTGGGGCTATGGCCGCGGCGCCGACCAGCGCGGCGTGGAGATTCATCAGCAAACCGAAGTGCTTGGCATCGACGTGGTGGGCGGCAAGGTCAAGGGCGTGCAGACCTCGCGCGGCTACATTTCGACCAACAAGGTGCTGTGCGCGGTGGCCGGCTCCACGCCACGCCTCACCGATATGGTGGGTCTGCGCACGCCGATCTACATCCATCCGCTTCAAGCGATGGTGAGCGAGCCGCTCAAGCCCTGGCTCGACCCGATCCTGGTTTCGGGGAGCCTGCACGTGTATATCAGCCAGTCGGCGCGCGGCGAGCTCGTGATGGGCGCCTCGCTCGACCCCTATGAGCTGCACGCCACGCGCTCGACGCTCGATTTTGTGGAGGGGCTGACGGCACACATGCTGGAGATGTTCCCGTTCCTCTCGAACGCCAAGGTCATGCGCCAGTGGGCCGGGATGGCCGACATGACGCCGGATTTCGCACCCGTCATGGGCAAGACTCCGGTGGAAGGCTTCTATCTCGACGCCGGCTGGGGCACATGGGGATTCAAGGCCACGCCGATTTGCGGCAAGACGATGTCGCACACCGTTGCGAACGACACGAACCATCCGCTGATCGAGGGCTTCACGCTCGACCGCTTCCGCCGCTACGCACTGACGGGCGAGAAGGGCGCGGCATCGGTCGGGCATTGATCGGAGGACACGACAATGAAAATCATGACCTGTCCCGTGAACGGCGCGCGCCCCGTGTCCGAGTTCGCCTACTGGGGGGAATTGCGCGAGATGCCCGACCCCGCGGCCGCGAGCGACGATGAATGGGCCGACTACGTGTTCTGCCGCAATGGCGCCGCGGGCGTGAAGAAGGAATGGTGGTGCCACACGCCGAGCAATACCTGGTTCATTGCCGAGCGTGACACCGCGAAGGATCGTGTCATCCGCACGTATCTGAATGACGAGGAGGCTTAAATGCGTCTGGCACCGCATGCAGGCGAATGGATCGACCGCAGCAAGCAGGTTGAGTTCGGCTTCGAGGGGCAGCGTTACGTGGGTTATGCCGGCGACACGATCACGAGCGCGCTATGGGCGTCGAAAGTCTCGGTGCTCGGGCGCAGCTTCAAGTACCACCGGCCGCGCGGCGTGCTCTCGCTCGCGAACCACGATGTCAACGCGATGTTTCAGGACGGCGCGCGCCTGAACGTGCGCGCCGACGTGACCGGGCTGATCGCCGGCGCGCACTGGCGCGCAGTCAACACCTCGGGCGGCGTAGCCGCCGATCGTGGCCGCTGGGTCGGCAGGCTCGCGCCATTCCTGCCGGTGGGCTTCTATTACAAGGCGTTCTACAGCAAGCGCTGGTTTCCGCGCTGGGAGCGCATGTTTCGCAAAATGGCCGGGCTCGGCGCGGTGGACCTCAGCGCGCCGCATGTGCGCACGCCCAAGCGCTACGGGTTCTGCGACGTGCTCGTGATCGGCGCGGGGCCGTCTGGCCTCGCTGCGGCGCTCGCGGCGGCGAGGCAAGGCGCCGACGTGGTGATCGTCGACGAGAACGCGCGCTCGGGCGGCAGCGGCACGTATCAGGCGGGCGGCGACCCGGGGCGTCTCGAGGCGGTGCGCGCGCTGGAAGCCGAAGTGCGCGCACATCCGCGCGTGCGCATGCTCAACAGCACGCTGGCCGCGGCCTACTACGCGGACCACTGGGTGCCGCTCGTGGACGCCAACCGCATCACGAAGATGCGTGCGAAAGCGGTGGTGGTGGCGAGCGGCGCGTTCGAGCAGCCCGCGGTGTTCCGCAACAACGACTTGCCTGGCGTAATGCTCGCTTCGGCGGCGCAGCGGCTGGTCTGGCGCTACGGCGTGGCGCCGGGCCAGCGCGCGGCCGTGCTGGCCGCCAACGCCGACGGCTATCGCGCGGCGCTCGACATGCTGGAGCGCGGCATCAAGGTGACGACGCTGATCGACCTGCGCGCCACGCATTGCTTTGGCGAGCTGGCCCGCGAGCTCGCGGCGCGCGGCGTCGAAGTGCTGAGCTCGAGCTGCGTGATCGAAGCGGTGCCCAACGCCGCGGGCGACCGGCTCGCGGCGGTCCGTGTGGGCCCGACGCCGCCCGCGGGCATGAGCGCCGCGCACCATCACACGCGGCAGATCGAATGCGACACGTTGCTCGTGAGCGTCGGCTGGGCGCCGGCCGCCCACCTGCTTTACCAGGCAGGCACGGCGATGCGCTACGACACGGACGTCGAGCAGTTCGTGCCCGAGCGCCTGCCGGAAGGCGTGTTCGCGTGTGGTCGCGTGAACGGCGCGTACACGTTCGAGAGCAAGCTGCAGGACGGACGCCGCGCCGGCGCGCTCGCGGCAACGCATGCGGGTGTGACGGGCGAGTCCAACGCGCATGAGCGCCTCGATCAATTCACGGTTGCGCCCGAGCCCGAGTCGCCTTCTCACCCGTGGCCGATCGTGCCGCATCCGGCGGGCAAGAACTTCGTCGACTTCGACGAGGACCTGCAGTTGAAGGACTTCGAAAACGCGGTACAGGAAGGGTTCGACAACATCGAGCTGCTCAAGCGTTTCTCGACCAACGGCATGGGCCCGAGCCAGGGCAAGCATTCGAACATGAACGGCCTGCGTATCCTCGCGCGCTTGACCGGCAAGGCGCCGCAGGAAGTGGGGACGACCACCGCGCGGCCGTTCTTCCATCCGGTGCCGATGGCGCTGCTCGCCGGCCGCGGCTTCAACCCCGAGCGCCGCACGCCGATGCATGCGCTGCATGAGCGCCATGGCGCGAAGTGGATGCCCGCGGGGGTCTGGCAGCGACCCGAGTATTACGCGGTGGCGGGAAAGAGCCGTGCGCGCTGCATCCAGGAGGAAGTCCAGGCGGTGCGCAACGGCGTGGGCATGATCGATGTGGGAACGCTCGGCAAGCTCGAGGCGCGCGGGCCACAGGCCGCGCAGTTCCTCGAGCGCGTCTACGTATCGAAGTACGCGGGGCTGAAATCCGGCATGACCCGCTATGCGCTCATGTGCGACGAAGCTGGCGTGGTGATCGACGACGGCGTCGTTGCACGGCTTTCCGACGATCACTTCTACTTCACGACCACGACCTCCGGCGCCGCGCTGATCTACCGCGAGCTGTCGCGCCTGAACACGATCTGGGGGCTCGATTGCGGCATCGTCAACGTGACAGGCGCCTATGCGGCGATCAACGTGGCGGGTCCGTACTCGCGCGCCGTGCTGGCCAGGCTGGTCGATCTCGATCTGTCGTCCGATGCATTTCCGTATCTCGGCATCCGCGTGACGGGGATCGCGCTCGGCGCGAACCGTGTGCCGGCCCGGCTGATGCGTGTGGGCTTCGTCGGTGAATGGGGCTACGAGATCCATATTCCCGCTGAATATGGCGCGGCGTTGTGGAGCGCGCTCTACGAGGCGGGCAAGGAATTCGGCATCCGGCCGTTCGGCGTCGAGGCGCAGCGGCTGTTGCGGCTCGAGAAGGGCCACGTGATCGTGAGCCAGGACACCGACGGCCTCACGACACCGCGCGACGCCGCGATGGAATGGGCGGTCAAGATGGACAAGCCGTTTTTTGTCGGCCAGCGCAGTCTGCAGGCCATCGACAGGCAACCGCAGCAGCAGCGTCTCGTGGGCTTTGCACTCGACGACGAGGCGAAGAGCGCGGCGTTGCGCGAGTGCCACCTCGCGATCGAAGGCGGCGAGATCGCGGGGCGTGTGACGAGCGTGTCGTGGAGCGAGACGGTGCGGAAGACGATCGGCCTCGCGTTCGTGCGTCCCTCGATGGCGAAGCCGGGCACGCGCATCCGGTTTCGCCTGAGCGACGGCGCCATGGTGTCGGCCACGGTCGTGCCCACGCCGTTCTATGACCCCGAGAACCTGCGCCAGAAGGACGCCGCGCCGGCAGAGGCTGGCGCACCGAGGAAGGAGACCGCATGAGTGCATCGAACCTTGCGAGCGTCACGAACCTTTCGCTGCGTGCAAGTCCGGTACGTGACGCGCTGCACGCCGCCGAGCCCGCGTGGAGCGTAGTGGAGAACATGCAGATCGTGGAGCGTTTCGGCGCCAACGACGAGGCGCGTGCGCGCAGCGCCGGCATCACGGACGTGTCGCACCTCTACCGCATGGGTTTCAAAGGTCAGGGCGTCGCCGCCTGGCTGGCCGAGCAGGGCATGCCCGTGCCGCAACTGCCCAACACCTGGGCGCCGCTCGCGAACGGCGGAATCGTGGCGCGCCTCGGCCTGACCGAATATCTGATCGAGGACGGCATAAGCGGCCGGACCTCGGCGAAGCTGGCGCACCGCGAGCCGGCGCTGCGGGTCTACCCGGTGCTGCGTCAGGACCTGGCGCTCGTGCTGTGCGGCGAAGCGATCGGCGAGTTGCTGCTGCAGACCTGCAACGTCAACTTCCGCGCGCTGGACCTTGCAACCCGACCCGTCGTGCTGACTTCGATGGCGGGTGTCGCTGTCACCGTCCTGCCGGGCGAGCGGTTGGGGCGGCCGTACTACCGTCTGTGGGCCGACGGCACGTACGGCGTGTACTTGTGGGAAACCCTCGCCGGCATTGCCGCCGAACTGGGAGGCGGGCCGGTCGGTCTCGCCGTGATCAACGAAATCGACCAGGCACCGACCATGTAGGCCCCGGGCGGAAGCGCCCGGCGCTCGCCGGATGCTTCCTCGACATCGCATTCATGACGCTTGAGGACAATCGACATGACACCCGCAGAAGCCAAGCAATTCCTTGCAGACAACAATGTGAGGTACATCCTCGCGCAATTTGTCGACATTCACGGCGTTGCGAAGACGAAGTCCGTTCCCGCCGCGCATCTCGATCTCATCCTCACGGAAGGCGCGGGCTTTGCCGGCTTCGCGGTGTGGGGTCTCGGCATCGATCCACAAGGGCCGGACTTCATGGCAGTGGGCGACCTCGACACGCTGACGCTCGTGCCGTGGCAGCCCGGTTACGCCCGCATCGCCTGCGACGGTTACGTGAAAAAAGAGCCGTGGCAGTTCGAGAGCCGCGTGACGCTCAAGCGGCAGGTCGATCGCCTGAAACAGCACGGCTGGATTCTGAACACCGGCCTCGAGCCCGAGTTCTCGCTCCTGCGGCGCACGCAAGACGGCCGCATCGTGCCTTGCGACGATTCGGACGCGCTGCCCAAGCCGTGCTACGACTATAAAGGGCTCTCGCGCTCGCGTGAGTTCCTCGAACGCCTGACCGAGTCGCTGATCAAGTGCGGCATCGACGTCTATCAGATCGATCACGAGGACGCGAACGGCCAGTTCGAAATCAACTACACCTATTCGGACTGCCTGAAATCCGCCGACTCCTACGTATTCTTCAAGATGGCGGCTGCCGAGATCGCCAACGAACTTGGCCTCATCTGCTCGTTCATGCCCAAGCCGTTCTCGAACCGGCCCGGCAACGGCATGCATATGCACATGTCGATTTCGGACGGCGAGCGCAATCTGTTTGCCGACAAGCACGATGAGCGCGGCCTCGGCCTCTCGAAGCTCGCCTACCACTGGACGGCGGGCCTGCTTAAGCATGCCGCGGCGCTCTCGGCGCTCTGCGCGCCCACCGTCAATTCATACAAGCGCCTCGTGGTGGGCCGCTCGCTCACCGGCGCGACATGGGCGCCGGCCTACGTGAGCTATGGCGACAACAACCGCTCTTCGATGGTCCGCATTCCGGGCGGGCGCATCGAACTGCGCCTGCCCGATGCCGCGTGCAACGCCTATCTCGCGACCGCGGCCGTGATCGCGGCCGGCCTCGACGGCGTGAACAACAAGCTCGAGCCGGGCGAGCCGTGCAACCTGAACCTGTACGAAATGAGCGCGGAAGACCTGCGCAAGCGCGAGATCGGTATCCTGCCGCAGAACCTTCAGGAGGCGCTGCATGCGCTCGAGCGCGACGAAGTGATGCTCGAGGCGCTCGGGCCGGCGGGCGGCGAGTTTCTGCGTCTCAAACACATGGAGTGGATCGAATACATGCGCCATGTGTCGGACTGGGAGCAAAAGTCCTACCTCGAATTTTTCTGATCTTACGTACGGGCAGGCGGCGGCGCGCGCGGGCGCCACGCCTGCGGCAAGACGCCAATCATCCATGGAACGCGGGAAACCGGTGCAGGAGAGAAAACATGTGTGGAATTGTAGGATTGCTTATCAAGAAACCATCGCTGCGTGAGCGGCTGGGCGAGCTGATGGTGCCCATGCTGCTCGGCATGACGGAGCGCGGGCCCGATTCGGCGGGGCTGGCCGTATTTACGGAGCCGGTGGCCGGGGACATCCGCAAGATCAGCCTGTACTCCGGTCTCACGGAAGAGGGCGAGGACTTCAACTGGCAAGGGCTCGCGCACGACCTGAACACGCACCTGGGCGCGGGCGCCTCGGTTCACGCGAAGGGCAATCACGCGGTGCTGAGCGTGAGTATCGCGCCGGAGACCGCGAAGCGCTGGATCGGCGAGCAGCATCCCCGCCTGCACATTCTTTCAACCGGCCGCGCGATCGACCTGTACAAGGACATCGGCACGCCAAAGGAAGTGTCGGATCGCTACGCATTCCAGAACCTGAGCGGCACGCACCTGGTCGGGCACACGCGTATGGCGACCGAGTCCGCGGTGACGCCGGACCGCGCCCACCCGTTCACGGCGGGAGAGGACTTCTGCCTCGTGCACAACGGCTCGCTCTCCAACCCGTATGGCGTGCGCCGGATGCTCGAGCCGCACGGCATCCACTTCGAAACTGACAACGACACCGAGGCGGCCTGCCGCTTCCTCGAATACCGCCTGCGCGAAGGGGACGACCTCGAAACCGCGCTGCAAAAGGGCTTCGAGCAGCTCGACGGTTTTTATACGTTCCTGATGGGCACGCCCGACAAGCTCGCGCTGATCCGCGACCCGTTCGCGTGCAAGCCCGCTGTCGTGGCCGAGACCGACGACTACGTGGCGATTGCGTCCGAGTTCCGCTCGCTCGCACATCTGCCCGACATCAAGCACGCAAACGTGTTCGAACCGGCACCCGAGGAGATGTACGTATGGAAAGTGTGAACTTTGACCTGGCAGGCACGTCGGTGACCGAAGTCAACCGCTTCCTGCATAAAGACGCCGCGGGCAAGGGCGTGCAAATCGTGCGCATCGCGAACCCCGACGGCGCGCATAACATCGCGGTCGGGCTCGACCTGCCCATCGAAGTCGAGATCGACGGCCATGCCGGCTACTACGCGGCCGGCATGAACAAGGAGGCCAAAGTCACCATTGCGGGCAGCGCAAGCACCGGTGTCGCGGAAAACATGATGAGCGGGCGCGTACACGTCAAGGGCTTCGCGTCGAACGCGGCGGGCGCCTCCGCCCAGGGCGGCCTGCTCGTGATCGAGGGCGATGCGGGGCTGCGCTGCGGCATCTCGCTCAAGGGTGCCGATATCGTCGTGAAGGGGTCGGTGGGCAGCTTCTCGGCATTCATGGCGCAGGCCGGAAGGCTGGTGGTCTGCGGCGACGCGGGCGACGCGCTGGGTGATTCGTTGTACGAAGCGGTACTGTACGTGCGTGGCAACATCAAGTCGCTGGGCGCCGACGCACGCGAGGAGCCGATGACCGCCGCCGACATCGAGGGCGTCGCGCAACTGTTGCGCGCGGCAGGCCCAGCGTTCGCCGGCATCGAGCCGAAGGAGTTCAAGCGCATTGCCTCGGCCCGCTCGCTCTATCACTGGAACGCCGACGCGAAACAGGAATATTGACCCAAGGATCCCGCCATGGAAATCAAGCCGATTCACCTGAAGCAAATCGCCACCGAAGAATCCTGGGGCTTCGACCGCAAGACGATCAACTACATCCAGAACGCCGCTGCGCACGGGCTGTACGAGATCCGCGGCCTCGGCGCGAAGCGTCATGTGCCGCACTTCGACGACCTGCTGTTCCTGGGGGCGTCGCTCTCGCGTTACCCGCTCGAAGGCTACCGTGAGAAGTGCACGACCAAAACCGTGCTCGGCACGCGCTTCGCAAAGAAGCCGATCGAGCTTGCGATCCCGATCACCGTTGCGGGGATGAGTTTCGGCGCGCTGTCCGCCAACGTGAAGGAAGCGCTCGGCCGCGCGGCGACCGAGATGGGCACGTCCACCACGACCGGTGACGGCGGCATGACGCCGGAGGAACGGCTTTCTTCGAAGACGCTCGTCTATCAATGCCTGCCTTCGCGCTACGGCTTCAATCCCGACGACGTGCGCAAGGCCGACGCCATCGAGGTCGTAATCGGTCAGGGCGCGAAGCCAGGCGGCGGCGGGATGCTGCTCGGCCAGAAGATCTCGCCGCGCGTCGCGAAGATGCGCACGCTGCCCGAAGGGATCGACCAGCGCTCCGCGTCGCGCCATCCGGACTGGACCGGCCCTGACGATCTGCTCATCAAGATCCAGGAACTGCGCGAGATCACCGATTGGGAAAAGCCGATCTACGTGAAAGTGGGCGCGACGCGCACGTTCAACGACGTGAAGCTCGCCGTGCACGCGGGGGCGGACGTGATCGTGGTGGACGGCATGCAGGGCGGCACGGCGGCCACGCAGACCTGCTTCATCGAGAACGTCGGCATCCCTACGCTCGCCGCACTGCGCCAGGCCGTGGACGCGCTCGAAGATCTCAACATGAAGGGCACCGTGCAACTCATCATTTCCGGCGGTATTCGCAGCGGCGCCGATGTCGCGAAGGCACTGGCCATGGGGGCCGACGCCGTGGCGATCGGCCAGGGCGTGCTGGTCTCGCTCGGCTGCAACAGTGCGTCGTACATGGAAAAGGGGCAGCACGTCCCGGCGCTCGACGACTATGCGAACCTGGGCACCGCGCCGGGCTATTGCCACCACTGCCACACCGGCAAGTGCCCCGTGGGAATCACGACCCAGGACCCGGTGCTGCAGGAGCGTCTGCAGCCCGAGGTGGGCGCGAAGCGTCTGCGCAACTATCTGAAGACGCTGAACATGGAGCTGACCACGATCGCTCGCGCGTGCGGCAAGCAGAACGTGCATCACCTGGAGCCCGAAGACCTCGTCGCGCTCACGGTTGAGGCAGCGGCGATGGCGCGGGTGCCGCTTGCGGGGACCAACTGGATTCCGGGCGTGGCCTGATTCGCGATGACGGCGCAGATCATCGATGGGAAGCACCTGGCGCGGCGCTTGCGCACGCGCTTTCGCGAGCGCGTTGCCGCGCTGTCCATGCGCGGCATCGTGCCGGGCCTCGCAGTCGTGCTGGTGGGCGACAACCCGGCGTCGCAGGTCTATGTCGCGAACAAGGTGAAGGCGTGCGAGGAGAGCCAGGTGCGCTCGTTCATGCACCGGTTCCCCGCCCACTGTACGGAAACTGAGCTGCTCGATCGCATCGGCGAGCTGAACCTGGACCCGGCCACGCACGGCATCCTCGTGCAGTTGCCGCTGCCGCCACAGGTGAACGTGCGGCGCGTGCTGGAGAGTATCGTCGTCGACAAGGATGTGGACGGCTTTCACCTCTACAACGTCGGGGCACTGGTGGTCGGCAACTCGATCTTTCCGCCCTGTACGCCCTACGGCGTGCAACTGCTGCTGGAGACGACGGGTATCGACGTGGCGGGCAAGAACGTGGTGGTGGTGGGCGCAAGCAATATTGTCGGCAAGCCGATGGCGCTGATGCTGCTGCAGAAGGAAGCGACGGTCACCATCTGCCACGCGAAGACGCGCGATCTCGCGCATCACACGATCCACGCCGACATCCTCGTCGTGGCGGCAGGCAAACCCGGTCTCATCAAGGCGGAGATGGTGAAGGAAGGCGCGATCGTGATCGACGTGGGGATCAATCGACTCGCTGATGGGCGCATTGTCGGCGATGTCGATTTCGAGGCCGTGCGCGCACGTGCCTCCTGGATCACGCCGGTGCCCGGCGGCGTGGGGCCGATGACCGTGACGATGCTGATCGAAAACACGCTGCGCTCGGCGGAGCGATTCGCGCAAGGCGAGGCGTTTCATCCGGCGCAGCCGTTCTGGCAGGTGCCAGCGCGTTAGCAGGCGAGTTGTCGAGTCTGGCGGGGAGGAAGCAGGCGTGGCTCAATGGTCGATGGATCCGGACGACGCGGACGATGCGCACGCCGCACTCGAGGCCGCGTACCGGCATGCGCTCTCCTTTCATCGCGGGCGCGGGTCGCTGCCGCCCGCCGCAACGGACGGTTTTGACGCGCTGATGCAGGGCTTCGGCGGGCCCGTGCCCGAGCTTGGCGTGCCCGCCGGCCAGGCCATCGAGCAGCTTGCCGCTGCAGCCGGGCCGGGCCTCATGGGCACGGCTGGCCCGCGCTTTTTCGGCTGGGTTGCCGGCGGCTCGCATCCTGTCGGAGTCGCGGCCGATTGGCTCACCAGCGTCTGGGGGCAGAATGCCGCCTGCTACGAAGGCGCGCCTGCTGCCGCAGTGGCCGAGCAGGTGGCCGCGCAATGGCTCGTCGATGTGCTGAGGCTGCCGGGCGGATGCTCGGTGGGTATCACGACGGGCGCGACGATGAGCAACTTCGTATGCCTCGCGGCCGCGCGCAGCGCACTGCTGCAGCGCGTTGGCTGGGATGTCGAGGCGGAGGGGATGTCCGGCGCCCCGCCCATTACCGTTTTCGCCGGTGAGGAAGCGCATGCGAGCGTGTTCGCCGCGTTGCGCTATCTTGGATTCGGTGAACGCAAGGTCGTCAGGATTCCATGTGATTGCGCCGGCCGAATGCGGGTCGAGGCGTTGCGTGCGGCGATCGCCCAATGCCGCGGCCCCCATATCGTGATCGCGCAGGCCGGGCACATCATGACTGGCGCGTTCGATCCTGTGGAGGCGATCGCCAGGCTCGCGAGCGAGCGCGGCGGCTGGCTGCACGTGGATGGCGCCTTCGGCCTCTGGGCGAGGGCGTGCCCAGCGCGCGCGCCGCTCGCCGCAGGTGTCGAGCTCGCGGATTCGTGGGCGACCGATGCGCACAAGTGGCTCCAGGCGCCCTACGAGTGCGGCTGCGCGTTCGTGCGCGATGCCGATGCGCACCGGCGCGCGATGACGATGGGCGCGGGTTACCTGCCGCCCGCCGGCAGCGAGTGCATTCGCGATCCGCTCGAGTACACGCCCGAACTTTCGCGCCGCGCCCGCGGCTTCGCATTGTGGGCGCTGCTGCGCGCGTTCGGCAGGCGCGGCATCGCGGCAATGATCGAGCGGCATTGCTCGATGGCGCAACGCCTCGCGCACCGCCTTGGCGCAGAGCCGGGCATTGAGGTGCTCAACGAGGTCGAATTGAATCAGGTCGTCGTGCGGTTCGGGCGGCACGAGCCGGCCGCGCGCGGCGATGCGCTCACGCAAGCGACGCTCGAGCACATCCGGCAGGCGGGAATCTGCTTCGCTCATGGCGCGCACTGGCGCGGGCGCCGCGTGATGCGCGTCTCGGTGATCGCGTGGCCAACCACCGAGGACGATATCGATCGTTCCGCCGATTCGATGATCGAAGCCTGGCGTGCGACACGGCAGGCGGCCGACGATGCACCCCGCGCGCGGGCAGCCGAGGAGGCTGCACTCGCCTGCCTGACTCCCGCGCCTTGCATCGATCACGAACCCACCTGATGTTTGCCGGACGACGCCGCAATCGCGCGCGCGGTCGAAAGCAGCGCCTCCGCCATGCGAATGCTCGCCGCATCGATCAACCGGCCATCGAGCGACACCGCGCCTTTGCCGTCCTTCGCCGCCTGCGCCATCGCGTCCATGATGCGTTGTGCGCGGGAGACTTCGGCATCGCTCGGGGTGAACACACGATTGGCCAGCTCGATCTGTGAAGGATGAATCGCCCACTTGCCGTCGTAGCCAAGCACCGCGGCGCGCCTGGCGGCCGTATCGTAACCCTCCGGGTCGCTGAAATCGCCGAAGGGACCGTCGATCGGCCGCAGCCCGTATGCGCGGCAGGCGACCATCATGCGCGTCTGCGCCGCGTGCCACTGGTCGCCCCAGAAGTAATCGCGCTTGCCGTGCTCGTCCTTGTCGCTCAGCACGCCATAGTCGCGGTTCACACCGCCGATCACGGTCGTGCGCGCGCGCGTGGAGGCCGCGTAGTCGGCCACGCCAAACGACATCGCTTCGAGCCGCCGGCTCGACTGCGCGATCGCTTCCACGTTGGCCATGCCAAGCGCCGTCTCGATGAGCACCTCGAAGCCGATACGCCGCGTGCGCTTCTTCGCAGCCTCGATCTGCGTGACGAGCATGTCGATCGCATAGACATCCGCCGCGACGCCCACCTTGGGGATCAGGATCATGTCGAGCCGGGGGCACGCCTCGACGATATCCACGACGTCGCGATACATGTAATGCGTATCCAGCCCGTTGATGCGCACCATCATCGTCTTCGCGCCCCAGTCGATGTCGTTCAGGCCTTCGACGATGTTCTTGCGGGCCTGTTCCTTGTCGTCCGGCGCGACCGCGTCTTCGCAGTCGAGAAAGACGATGTCGGCAGCCGAGCGCGCGGCTTTTTCGAACATGGCGGGGTTGGAGCCGGGCACGGCGAGCTCCGAACGATGCAGCCGCGGGGTGGCCTGTTCGATCGCGGTAAAGCTCATGAGTCATCTCCTCGATAGTGGGGGACGCGCGGCTTAGCCCGTCGCGCCGAATCCTGATGCGATGCAGTTGATGGACAAGAGCAGCGGCACGAGATAGCCGCGGCGTTCCTGATCGGAGCCTGCCGTGCGGTAGCGCCGCAGCAGTTCGACCTGCTGGCGGCTCACCTGGTTAATAGCCGGCAGGCGGCGCGCAAGCCGCTCGCGAAACTGCGGGAAACGCTCAGCGATCGTGGCGCCGCCGCTCACCTTGAGCACCGTCTCCACGGTGAGCCGGTACTCGGCGTCGATCTGCGCGAAGATGGCTTCCCGCACGTGCGCGTCGGGCACGAGGCTCGCGTAGCCGCGCGCAATGTCGAGATCGACCTGGGCGAGCGTCTTCTCCACCTCGTCCACGATGAGCCGGAACAGGCGCGACTCGTTGAACATCCGTCGCAGCAGGTCGAGGCCGCGCTCCTGGCGCACCGCGAGGAACGACGCAAGCGCGCTGCCCACACCGTACCAGCCGGTGAGCGCATGACGGTTCTGCGACCACGCGAACACCCACGGAATCGCGCGCAGGTCATGCAGGCTGCGGGCGCCGAAACGTCGCGCGGGTCGCGAGCCCATGTTCAGCATGGAGAGCTCTTCGAGCGGGCTGGCCGCCTGGAAATACGCTATCAGCTCAGGCCGCTCGACGAGCTTCATATAGGCCGCGCGCGATGCGCCCGCGAGCGCCTCCATGGCATCGTCGAATTCGCCGCGTGGCAGCAGTTCGTCTTCGCGTTCGGACTTGAACGTATGCTCGAGCACGCTCGACGCGAGCAGCTCCACGTGATACTGCGCGGTGCCACGGTTAGCGTACTTGTACGAGACGACTTCGCCCTGCTCGGTCACGCGAATGCGGCCGTTCACCGAGCCGGCGGGGAGCGCCGCGATCGCGCGGCCCGCGGGCACGCCGCCGCGGCTCACCGAGCCGCCGCGCCCGTGGAAGAACGAGATCGTGATGCCCAGCTCCCGCCCGACTCGCGCGATCTTCGTCTGCGCCTTCGAAAGTTCCCAGTTGCTCGCGAAGAACCCGCCGTCCTTGTTCGAGTCCGAGTAGCCGATCATGATTTCCAGCACGCCACCTTGCGCGCGGATGCTGCGCTTGACCATCGGCACGGCCAGCAGCTCACGCAGGATTTCGGGCGCGCGGCGCAGGTCGTCAATGGTTTCGAGCAGTGGTACGATCGGCAGCGTGCAGCTTTCCACCCCGGCGGCGTCGCTGAAGAGCCCCGCTTCCTTTGCCAGCAGATAGACGCCGAGCACATCGGTTGCATGGTGTGTCATGCTCAGGATGAACGCGCCGAAAGCATTGCGGTCCACCTGCTCGCGCATCGCGCGAACCATGCTGAAGATCTGGAGCGTTTCCGCTTCGACTTCGGGCAGGGCGTCGGCGTGTGTCTCCTGGCTATGCCGACGATCTTGCCCAAGTGGGCGCGCCAGCTCTGCGAGCAACCACGCCTTCCAGCCTTCGGACTGCAGATCGGGCGGCTCGGAGACGGGCTTGGCTCGCGCTCGCCAAAGCGCGAGCAGGGTCTTGTTGATGACCGTCGTGTTTTCGCGCAGGTCCAGTTGCACCGTCGAGAAACGGAACGTCTCGACCTCACGGCGCAGAGGGCGCACGTAGGCACCCGCAAGCGCGTCGCTGCCGCTCGCCAGCAACGCCTGCTCCATCGCGCGCAGCTCGGTGGCCAGTTCGTCCGCGCTTGCGTAGCCGCCCGGCACCGGCGTGCGAGAGCCGCGCCGCTGCGCGTCGGCGAGCGTCGCGTCGAGCTTGCGCAACATGCAGGTCAAATACTGGCGGAACACCTCGCCCGGATTGCGCGCGGCAATGGCCGCGCCGTCGCCGCTTTGCGCCAGCGCGCGCTCCAGCTCCCTCGCGAACGCATCGGGCACAGGCAAGGCTTCGGCGGTGATGCTGAGCGTCTGCGCGAGGTCGACGAGCCGTTGCCGATAGCGCTTCAGACACGCAAGCCGGTTCTCGTACAGCGTCGCGCGCGTGACATCGTTGTTGACGAAGGGATTGCCGTCGCGGTCGCCGCCTATCCACGAGCCGAACTGGAAGAAACGCGGCATCTCGAAGGGCTCGCCGGGGTAGAACTGATGCAGCGCGTCTTCAAGCCGCTCGAATAGCGTCGGCACCGCCTCAAAAAGCGTCTCGCCGAAGAAGTGCAGCCCCCAGGCCACTTCCTGCGCGACGGTGGGCTTTTCGCGGCGCAACTCGCCGCTCATCCAGAGCAGCTCGATCTCGTTGCCGAGTTGCGCAACAAGCGCACGCCGCTCGCGCGGTGTCCAGCGCGGCGACTCCAGTTCCATCAGCTTGCGATAGATGCGCCGGTGGATTTCGAGCACGGTGACGCGCTTGGCCTCGGTCGGGTGGGCAGTGATCACGGGCCGGATCTTCAGATGCCGGAGCACCTCGCGGACTTCTTCGGCGCTCACGCCGGCCGCGGCTGCGTCGGCCACCACGCGCGCAAACGATCCCGAGAGCCGCGCATAGCCGCTTTCGATCTCGATCTCGCGGCGCCGGCGCATGACGGTGCTCTGCTCGGCGACACTGAGCAGCTGAAACCAGATGCCCTGGGCCTGCAGGGCGCGCCGCCACACCGCGCGTGGCACGTCCGGGGGCAGCGGTTCGCCGCGCAGCGCGAGAGCGACCTGCGGCTGGCGTCGCTGCGCGACATCGCACAGCAGGCCGAAGAGCAGCTCGACCACGCATGGTTCGTAAGCCTTGGCATCGAGCGCGGGCAGCGCCGCGGTTCCCGCGGCGAGGCGATCGAGCGCTGCGGGCGGAGCCGGTGGCGTGGGCGTGGGCTCGCGCGGCGCCTCCACGCCGCGCGGCATCACGGCACGCGCATCGGCCTCGCCGGCCTCAAGCGACGCGGCGGGCATCATGTTGAGCCAGCGCGGCAGCAACGGTGGAACCCAGCTCGGAGGCGCTGGGGGCGACGAAGAGGCCATGCGACTTCATGATCTCGGCTTTCTCGGCGGCGCTGTCGCCTGCGGCCGAGATGATCGCGCCGGCATGGCCCATGCGGCGGCCCTTGGGCGCCGTGAGCCCGGCGACGTAGCCCACCACGGGCTTGGACATGTGCTCCTGTACCCAGCGCGAGGCTTCCGCCTCCTGCGGACCGCCGATCTCGCCGATCATGATCACGGCTTCGGTTTCGGGGTCATTCTCGAACAGGCGCAGGTGGTCGAGGAAGGAACTGCCGTTGATCGGATCGCCGCCAATGCCGACGCTCGTCGTGACCCCGAGCCCGAACGCTTCGAGCTGTGCGGCGGCCTCATAGCCGAGCGTGCCCGAGCGCGAGACGATGCCCACCGAGCCGCGCCGGTAGATGTGCCCGGGCATGATGCCGAGCATCGCCTTGCCCGCGCTGATGATGCCCGCGCAATTCGGTCCCACCAGCATCGTGCGCGATTCCTTCGGATAGCGCAGCAGATAGCGCTTTACGCGCATCATGTCCTGGGCTGGGATGCCGTCGGTGATCACGCAGACGAGTTGCAGGCCCGCATCGGCGGCTTCCATGATGGAGTCGCCACAGAACGGTGGCGGCACGAACACGAGGCTCGCCGTGGCGCCGGTGGCCTGCGCGGCCTCCTTCACCGTGTGGAAGACGGGGCGTTCGAGGTGATGCTGCCCGCCCTTGCCAGGCGTGACGCCGCCCACCACGTTGGTGCCGTACGCGATCATTTCCCTCGCGTGAAAGGTTGCCTTGTCACCGGTGAAGCCCTGCACGATCACGCGGGTGTTTTCGTCGATCAAGATGCTCATGTGTGTGCTCCTATTTGCTCTTTCTGGCGCGATGCGCCTTCGACGCCTCAACGGCCTTCTGGGCCGCTTCGAGCAGTGTGTCCGCCGCGATGATCGGCAGCCCGCTCTCGCGGACGATGCGGCGGCCCGCTTCGACATTCGTGCCCGCGAGCCGCACCACGAGCGGCACGCGCAGGTTTTTCGCGGCCTGCACGACACCCTCGGCGACCCAGTCGCAGCGGTTGATGCCCGCGAAGATGTTCACGAGAATCGCCGAGACGTTGCTGTCGGAGAGCACGAGGCGAAAGGCCGCAGCCACGCGCTCGGGTGAAGCGCCGCCGCCGACGTCGAGGAAATTGGCGGGCTCGCCGCCGGCGTACTTGATGGTGTCCATGGTCGCCATGGCGAGACCGGCGCCGTTGATAATGCAGCCGATGTCGCCGTCGAGGCCAACGTAGTTGAGCCCGAACTGCGCCGCCTCCGCTTCGCGCGGATCTTCCTGCGAGGCGTCGCGCATCTCGGACACATGCGAGTGGCGGAACAGCCCGTTGTCGTCGAACGTGACTTTGGCGTCGAGCGCGATCACGCGGTCGTCGGCGGTCACGACGAGCGGGTTGATTTCCACCATCGTCGCGTCGAGATCGCGGAACGCGCGGTATGCGCCCATAATCGCCGCGACGGCGCGGCTCACCTGCTTGATGTTCAGGCCGAGACCGAAGGCAAGCTCGCGCGCCTGGAACGGCTGCAGGCCGACCGCGGGCTCGGCGATCACCTGCAGGATCGCCTCCGGGTTCGTGCGGGCCACTTCCTCGATATCCATGCCGCCTTGTGCGGAGACGATCACGCGCACGCGCTCGGCCTTGCGGTCGAGCACGATGCCCAGATAGATCTCGCGCTCGAACTTCTCGGCGACTTCAATATAGACACGTTCGACGACCTTGCCTTCCGGGCCGGTTTGCGCAGTCGCGAGACGCTTTCCGAAGAGTGAAGCAGCCGCCTCGTGCACGTCGTGATAGGTCTCGCACAGCTTTATGCCGCCCGCCTTGCCGCGTGCGCCCGAATGTATCTGCGCTTTCACGGCCCAGTGCCAGCCGCCCAGTTCGGTGGCGCAGTACACGGCCTGGTCGGGCGTGTAGGCGACGAGCCCGCGCTGGATGGGCACGCCGAAACCGGACAGCAGTTCCTTCGCCTGATATTCGTGAATGTCCATGATGGTCGTTCCAAACGGATGAGAAAGAAGGTGTCGCCCGGCAATCAGGCGACCAGATGCTGAGGTTCGCCGCTGACGTAGGCCTCCAGGTTGTCGATCAGCTGATCCGCGAGAAACTGCATCGCGCCATCGGATGCCCATGCCACATGCGGCGTCAGGATGAAGTTCGGCAGATCGAGTTCAAGGAGCGGATTGCCTTGCGTGGGCGGCTCGGTGCTCAGCACGTCGAAGCCAGCGCCCGCAATCAGCCCCTCGCGCAGCGCCGTTGCGAGTGACGTTTCGCAGACCAGCCCGCCGCGCGCTGTGTTGATGAGGAGTGCACTGCGTTTCATCGTCCTGAGCTGCTCCAGCGCGATGAGGTTGCGCGTTTGCGGCCGCAGCGGCGTATGCAGCGAGACGACGTCCGATTCGCGCAGCAGCTGTTCGAGCGGCACGAACGCGACATCGCGCGGCTTCGCTTTTTGCGACTCGTGCTCCGCGAACACCACGCGCATGCCGAAGCCGCGCGCGAGCGCGGCGGTGCCCCGGCCGAGCGAGCCGTCGCCGACGATACCGAGCGTTGCGCCGTGCAGGTCGCGTATCGGGTGATCGAAGAAGCAGAACTGGCTCGATGCCTGCCAGCGGCCGCGCCGCACGTCGTCGCGATAGGCGAGCAGATTGCGGCGCAGCGCGAGAATGAGCGCGAAGGTGTGCTCGGGAACCGTATGCGTCGCGTAGTTGCGGATGTTCGTCACCGCGATGCCGTGCGCGCGGCAGTACGCCGTGTCGATCACGTCGTAGCCCGTGGCGGCCACCGCGATCATCGCAAGGCGCGGCAGCCGCGCGAGCGTATCCGCGCGCAGCGGCACCTTGTTGGTGATGGCGATGGTCGCGCCTTCGAGCCGCCGTACGACTTCGTGCGGCGCGCTCACGTCATACTCCGCCCAGCAATGTTCGAAGGCGGGGCGCCGGACGTCGGCCTTCAACGTGGAGCGGTCGAGAAAGACGATATCGTGTCGCATGGTTCGGTATCCTGCCTTCGTGATGGGCGTTGAGGGAGACGATCAGGCGGCGGCCACGCGGCGCGGCGGCTCGACCTGGTCCGCTTGCTCCGTCCGGGCCTTGCGCGTGCGGTCATGCGTGCGCCAGTACTGCGTGGCCGCGCCGGTGCCGCTGCCGGGGCGCACGTCGATGCCCACATCGAGCATTGCCATTTCCGCGCCCGAGATCGCGCTCGTGAGCATCAGCTCGTTGAGGTCGCCGAGGTGGCCGATGCGGAAGACCTTGCCCGCGACCTTCGAGAGCCCGGCGCCCAGCGCGAGGTTGTAGCGGCGGAACGCCGTGTCGATCACGTGTGCCGCATTGAAGCCCTGCGGCACGACGATGGCGGTCACCGTGTCCGAATGCCACTTAGGCGCCTTGGCGCACAGCTCGAGGCCCCAGCCTTCGGTCACGGCGGCGCGCACGCCAGCGGCGAGGTAATGATGGCGTGCGAAGACGTTGTCGAGCCCTTCCTCGAAGAGCAGGTCGAGCGACGCGCGCAGGCCGTAGAGGAGCGACAAGGCCGGCGTGTATGGGAAATATCCGGTCGCGTTGGCCTTGATCATGTCGCCGAGGTCGAAGTAGCAGCGCCTCGACTGCGCATGCTCCATCGCCTTGAGGGCCTTCGGGCTCGCGCAGAGAATGCCGAGGCCGGCGGGCAGCATCAGACCCTTCTGCGAGCCGGTTACGGCGAGATCGACGCGCCAGTCGTCCATGCGGAAGTCGATGCAGCCGATCGAGCTCACACCGTCGACGAACAGAAGCGCGGGGTGGTGGGCGTTATCCATCGCGTGGCGCAGCGCGCCGATGTCGCTCGTCACGCCGGTGGCCGTTTCGTTGTGGCACGCGAGTATGCCTTTGATCTGATGCTGCTTGTCGGCGCGCAACACCTCTTCGATGCGCGCAACGGGGACACCTTCGCCCCAGTCGACGTCGATAATTTCGACCTCGAAGCCGAGGCGCTGCGCCATGTCGGCCCACAGGTGGCTGAATTGCCCGAACCGCGCGACCAGCACGCGGTCGCCCGGAGAGAGGGTGTTGGTCAATGCGGCTTCCCACGCGCCGGTGCCCGACGAAGGAAAGATGAACGGCTGCCCGCTCGTGGTCTTGTAGAGGCGCTTCAGATCGCTCAGCACGCCGTTTGCGAGTTCGGGAAAGCGGCTCGAGCGGTGGTCCTCCATCGACACGACCATCGCGCGCAGCACGGCGTCGGGAATGTTCGTGGGGCCGGGGACCGCAAGAATGTTGCGGCCCGGGATGCGCGTTCCTGTGGTATTCGACATGTCTGCACTCCTATGTTGTTCGAACGGTGTGATTTTGCTGATGAGGCTGGCGCTTCAGGTAGTGGGGCCGCTTGCCGCGCTTTGCCGCTGCTGCTGCGCGTCTCCGTACACCGGGAAGCGCGTCGTGAGGGCATGCACGGCGTCGGCCACGCGGCGAATCACGAGATCGTTGGCTGGCGCTTCGAGCACGTCGGCCATCAGGTGGGCGAGTTGCCGAGCTTCTGTCTCGCCGAAGCCGCGCGTGGTCATCGCCGGCGACCCGATGCGAATGCCGCTCGTGACGAACGGCTTTTGCGGATCGTTCGGAATGGCGTTCTTGTTGACGGTAATGGCGGCCCTGCCAAGCGCCGCTTCGGCATCCTTACCGGTGATGGCTTTCGCGCGCAGGTCGACGAGAAAGAGGTGCGACTCGGTGCGGCCCGACACGATTCGCAGCCCGCGCTCCTGCAGCGTCCGCGCCATCGCTTGCGCGTTGGTCATCACCTGGCGCTGGTACAGCCGGAATTCGTCGGTCATCGCCTCGCGCAACGCGACTGCCTTGGCTGCGATCACATGCATGAGCGGGCCGCCCTGGATGCCGGGGAAGATGGTCGAGTTGAGCGTCTTGCCGTGCTCGGCGCTCGACAGGATGAGGCCGCCGCGCGGGCCGCGCAGCGTCTTGTGCGTGGTCGAGGTGACGAAGTCGGCGATGCCCACGGGGCTCGGGTAAAGGCCTGCTGCGATCAGGCCGGCGTAGTGGGCCATATCGACGAAGAGCCAGGCGCCCACGCTGTCCGCAATCGCGCGAAAGCGCCGCCAGTCGATCACGAGTGCATAGGCAGAGGCGCCCGCGACGATCATGCGCGGCTTGTGCTCGTGCGCGAGGCGCTCGACCTCGTCATAGTCGATTACCTCGGTTTCGGGGTGCAGGCCATAGGCCACGGCATTGAAGAGCTTGCCGCTTGCGTTCACCGAAGCGCCGTGGGTGAGGTGGCCGCCGTGGGCAAGCGACATGCCGAGAATCGTATCGCCTGGCTTGAGCACGGAGAGATAGACGGCCTGATTCGCCTGCGAGCCCGAATGCGGCTGAACGTTCGCGTACTCGGCGCCGAACAGCTGCTTTGCGCGGTCGATCGCAAGCTGCTCGGCCACGTCCACGTGCTCGCAGCCGCCGTAATAGCGCTTGCCGGGATAGCCCTCGGCGTACTTGTTGGTGAGGAGCGAGCCCTGCGCCTCCATCACGGCAGGCGACGCATAGTTCTCCGATGCGATCAGTTCGATGTGATCCTGCTGGCGCACGGACTCCGCCATGATGGCCTGACGCAATTCGGGATCGGTTGCTGCAAGGGTCTGCTGGAAGCTGAACATGGGCGCCTCTGTGTCGATGGTCGATGTCGGGAACTTGTGAATGATGGTAGTGGCGCAGCGCCGGGAACACTCATTCCGGTTTCTTATCCGACCCATAACCTCGCCTGTGCGCCAATGGCGGCGGGCTTCGCACGCGCGGGAATACCCCGTCGTGGGCATTGCCGCACTAGCCGGCGCTGGTACAGTGACGGCAGGCAAGGGTGGTTGTTTTGGCGCCCTACTGGAGGCTCGTAAGCGGGAGAGGAAGTGGATGCTTAACCTGACATTGCGGCAATTGCGGGTCTTCGAGGCGGCGGCGCGTCACCTGAGCTTCTCGCGCGCCGCCGAAGAGCTGCATCTGACGCAGCCGGGCGTTTCCGCGCAATTGAAGAGTCTCGAAGAAACGATCGGCATGCCCGTGTTCGAACAGATCGGGCGGCGCGTCTTTCTCACCGAAGCGGGCCGCGAGGTCTATAGCCATACACGCTCGATCCAGCAGCAACTCGGGATACTCGAAGGTTCGCTCGACCAACTGCGCGACACGAAGCAGGGCAAGATCCAGGTGTGCGCCGTCACGGGGACGGCGGGCCATCTCGCGCTCGAGTGCATTTCGCGCTATACGAAGGCGTTTCCAGGCGTGCGTGTCTGCCTGAAGTTCGCGAACCGCGAGGCGGTGCTCGGCGCGCTGGCCGGCAACGAGACCGATCTCGCGATCATGGGTCAGCCGCCGGAAGGGCAGGGGCTCGTCGGGCAGCCGTTCATGAAGAACCCGCTGGTCGTGGTTGCGCCGCCCGATCACCCGCTCGCGCGGCAGCGTGCCATTGCGCTGAAGGCACTCGAGGACGAGGTTTTCGTGGTGCGTGAGCCGGGCTCAGGCACACGGCGCGTGATGGAGCGCTTCTTCGCCGAGCACCGCATCCGCTTTCGTCCGGGCCTCGAGGTGAGCAGCAACGATGCCGTCAAGTGCTGCGTGCATGCTGGCATGGGTCTGTCGATCGTGCCGTTGCAAACGGTCCTGCCGGAGCTGGAGACGCTGCGCCTGAAGGTGCTGGAAGTAGAGCGCTTTCCGATCGTCCGCTATCTGTACATCGTGCATCGCGAAAGCAAGCACCTTTCCGCGGCGGTCGAAGCCTTCAAGCGCACGTTGATCGACGAGGCCCAGAAGGCCACCGCCGACGCATGACTAACCGGACGCTCACTCAGCGCGCCAAAAGGAGTTCCCCCTTGCCGTCCACAGTGACGTCGCCCACGAAGCGCAGCGGCGCCTGTTGCGCGAGTTCTCCGAACGCGCCGCCTTCGCGCGCGAGGCTGCGCGTGATGAGACGCCAGAAGACATCAACGTCGGCGCGGTTCTCGACGAAGCGGTTGGTGCCCGGCAACGCCCGGACGCCGGGCAGGAGCAGTGAGCCGCGCTGCATGCCATAGGCGAGATGCCCGCCGACGCTGCCAGCGATGCCAATCGTGCCCGCCACCATGCGCGAGGCCGCGAACGCCCCGGCGTTGCCGAACACGAGGGCCGTGCCGCGGCGCATGCGGTCGCCCAGGCGCTCGCCGGCGTCGCCGCGCACGACGAGGGTGCCGCCGCGCATGCCGTCCATGCTGCCGGGCAGCGCCGCCGCGGCGAAATTGCCGCAATTGCCGCCAATCTCGATGCGGCCGCCCGTCATCTCGCAAGCGGCGAAGCTGCCGCTGCTACCGCGCACGACGATCTCGCCCGCGCGCATTTGCGCGCCCACGAGGTCGCCTGCCCCGCCCTCGACGAGGATCGCGCCAGCTTCCATCGAGCAGCCGACGCGGTCGAAACGGCGCATGTCCCCTTCGAACACGACACACGGCCCGCAATCGGACGTTGTCTGCACGCTCACCTCGAACAGATCCGCCAACACGATGCGTTCCGTCCCATGCCAGAGCGGCACGCGCTCGATCTCGCCCTCGTTGAGCGCCGCGAGCGTACCCGGTAGCAGGGTGCGCGCGTCGATGCGCAGCGCGGGAGGCTGCTTGATGCGCAACGTGATGCGCTTCATGAGTTCTCTCCGTCGCCGCAGAGCCGATGCAGATGAAAATGGAACGGGCCGAGCTTGCCGCCGTAGTTGCCTGCTGCAATACGCGTCACGCCGGCTCGCGCGCCGCGTGCGGTGACGGCTTCGATGCCGGCGCGCATGGCGTGCGCGACATCCCCTTCGCTTAACCCGTCGATGACGATCTCCAGCACGCAGCGCGTCTCGTCGGTCAAGGCAGTGCGCGGGGCGAGCCCGGCCAGCGTGGGACAGTATGCGTCGTTGGTCGAAGCGGGCAGCGCCGCATATTTCGAGCCGACCTTCGAGCCTGAGCGCACTACGCCCCCAGGGAACGGCATGATGACGTTGGGGACGCGCCGAATCGCCTCGACCGCTGCTTCGGCTCCGGCCAACGCGGCGTCGGGGTCGCGCGCCAGCAACAGCAGGTTGCCGCCGCCCACGCCCTTGATGACGGTGGTCGTTTCCTGCGCAACGAATTCGCCGTCCATCACCGGCACGCGCCAATAGCGCACACCGTCGACCATCTTGGAGGTTTGCCAGCCGTCGCCGAAAAAGCGCAGGTTCTTGCCCAGCGCGATGGCCTCGCCTTCGGCGATGCCTGCGTAGACGGCCGTGGTGGGGCAGGTCAGCACACACTGGCCCACGCGCCGCTCGACTTGCCTGGCCAGCTCCTTGCCGGACATCGAAAAGAGCAGGATCGCGAAGCCCGGCCTGCCGTCGGGCGATGCATCCGGCGCGATCTCGCGTTCGATGGCGGCCTCGCAGCCGCAGGCGATCACCGAGGTCGCGAAGCCGGTCGCCGCCACGGCAGCGTGTCGCGCCCAGGCGGCGTTACGAGCGGTGATGACGAGCCGGGTCGCTTTCATCGGAAAGGCTTCGGCGAAGGTGTCGTCGATCGTTACGCCGTTGATCGTGAGCGGCGCTTTATCCGTCATGCCCGGAGTCGCGTTCATGCCGGCTGTCCTCCGCGTGCGTCGAGGTGGGGGCCGCATGCTGTGGGCAGCAGCCGGCCACCGTTGCAGCAGGAGCACAGCTCGTCGCGGCTGATGGCGGCGTGGCGGAAGTGATACGCGAGATGGCGCTCGCCGTACTCCTCGAGCGTGCGTTCAATCGAACGGTCGAACTCGGGCTCGACGAAATGCGTGCCGCCTACGGGCGTCGCGACGATGCTGCCGCGCCGAGCGACCAGTTCGCCGTCCTTGAACACGTATTCTGGCGTGCTGAACATGGCCTCGCGATCGTCGTTGTCGCGATATACGGCGATGTCCGCGGCGGCGCCCGCACTCAGGCGCCCCCGGTCGCGCAGACCGAGCAGGCGCGCCGGCGCGGCGCGTGTGAGGACCGCGATCTCTTCGAAGCTCAGTTCGCGCGTCATGCCAGCCAGCGCCGACTGCTGCACGACCTCGGGATGCAGCTTCGCGAGCTGCTCGTCGCGGAACGATTTGTCCATCAGCAGTCGGATCAGGTGGGGGTAGCTCGTGAACGGTCCACCGTTCGGATGATCGGTAGTCAGCGTGATCTGCCAGGGGTTTTTCACCATGAGGAAGAGTTCGAGGCCGATCGTCCATTGCAGCGCATTCACATAGCTTTGCTCACGATAGCGGAACGGCACCACGCCGCAGCCAGCGTCGCACTCGATGTCGCCAGCGATCCATTTGCGTGGCGAGGCGAATTCAGCCTGCTTCACCTGCTTCATGATGTCGCCGGAGGCCGTGACCGTCTGCCCGAACATGATCTGGCCGACGTCGATGGAGATATGCGCATTGGCATTGACGGCCTCGGCAATGCGCTCGGCCGCCGAGGAAAACTTGCGCGGCCCCTCCGTGCCATAGCTGTGGAACTGGATATGCGTGAGATGGCCCGGCAGCCCTTCGAGGGCGTCGATGGTCGCGAGCGTCGATTCGACGTTGCCGGGCACGCCGAGATTGCTCGCGTGGATATGCAGCGGATGCGGGATGCCGAGTTCGCTCAAGGCCCGCGCGAGCGTGTGCAGGACCTGGCGCGGGGTGATCGGGTAGTGCGCATGTGTCTCGTCGACATCGAGGCTGCGCTGGTTGAACTTGAATGCGGAAATGCCGCCCGGGTTCACGACCTTCACGCCCAGCGCCTTCGTCGCGTTGATGGACCAGCCAACGTAATCGCGCAGGCGCTCGAAATCCGCGCCCTGCGCGAGCATGCTCAGGAACAACTCATCGTTGCCCAGCATCACGTAGGCGCCGTGGTCGATGATAGGCGTGTCGCCCATCTCGAGATGCGTGTGGCGCGCGTTCGACGCGATCATCGCGGGCTCGAACGCCGCCGTGTAGCCCATCTCCGCATAGCGATAACCGGTCGCCAACGTGCCCGGTGTGCAGACGCCGCACGAGGCCAGCTCCAGCGCGTTCTGCGCTTCCTCGCGTTGCAGGCGCAGCCGATGGTCCTCGGGCATCAGCATGCGCGCGAGGTTGACCTTGCCGCCGCCGATGTGCGAATGCATATCGATGCCGCCCGCCATCACGGTCATGCCGGTGACGTCGTATTCGCGGCTTACCGTCTCATGGGCGGGTAGATCGACGATGCGGCCGTCGCGCACGCAGATGTCGGCAAGCTTGCCGTCGATGCCGCTGGCCGGATCGAACACGCGGCCGCCACGCAAACGAAACGTGCTCATGCGGTGTTCTCCCTGGGTGGCGCGAGCGCTTCGCCCAGCTTGCCGGCGAAAGCGGCGACAGTGGGCAGCGTGTCTTCATAGACCGGCGAGAGCGGCAGGACGACACCGCCGTCCGCGCGGAAGAGGTGTCCCGGTGAGCCGATGCCCGGCGTGGAGACGGGCACGAATACGGTGGGGCCTTCGCGGTCCGCGCACGCGGTGGCGAGACCCGGATGACCGAGCACGATCGTTGGGATCGGAGCGCGCGGGGGCGGCAGATGCGAGCCGAAGCTCGCGACCCAGACCAGCGCGTCGACGGCCTGATCGGCAATGAGGCACGCCGTGTCGTAGCGTTGCGGCGCGTGCTCGAGGCCGCCGCGGTGCACGCCTGTGCGCAAAGGCAGGCCGGACAGCCACGTGAGCGTCTGGTTGACGCTCGCGCCGCCATCGTCGCCGCCGAGTGCAAGGCCGCCCGCGCGCCGGGTACGGTTGAGCGCTTTGAGCAGACGATCGAATCGTTCGACGAGCAATGCGGCATGCGGACCAGGCAAGTCAGCAGGAGTCCATACTATTGCGGTGTAGTTCGCCGCGAGCATGCGTTCGACAAGCGAGGTCGCGCCGGCCAGTGCGGGATCCGACGGCCCGCGCAGCGACTTGCCGCCGAGCAGGGTGTTGAGCGTGGCGAGCGTGTCGTAGAGGTCGCCCTGCAATGGAACCGCGAACGCTTCGACGTCGGAGCGGCCCGCGAGTGCGGAATCGGCGTCGCAGCCAAGGAAGACCACCGTACGGCGAGCCGGTCCCACCCGCTGCGCATCGACGCCTACCGCGCAGCGCGCGAAGAATTCCGGATACCGCGCCGAGGGCGACGTGCCGACGCAGACCACGAGATCGGCGCGATTGCGGATCTCAGCAAGCGTCGTCGTAAAGGCGCCGCGGTCCTGCAGGGCCGTCAAGCCGTGCATGAGCGCGCGGCCATGCGCATGATCGACGATCGCGCCGCATGCATTGGCGAGCCGGTAGAGCGCGCGCGCGCCCGCCACGTCGGTGGCCATGCCGCCGAAAAGGGGCTGGCGCGCACCGCTCAGCCACTGCGTCGCGGTGTCGAGCGCGGTTTGCGCGTCAACGGGCTGCCCGTTCACCGAAGGTGTCGCCCGCGACGGCACGGCGCCGAACTCTGCAAGCGCGTGAGTGGCGCGCGGGCAGCGCGTGCCTGCCGGGGTCAGCGTCTCGCCCTTGACGACGCCGAATCGGTCGCACAACAAAGCGCAGAACGGGCAGGTCCAGGGTGGGGAGTGAAGAGTGGCATCCATGCCTGCCGATTTGCAAGGCGCATGCCATGCGCGCTGTTGTGGCGGTGGCGGCGCTCGCTCGCCGTTTCATTCATGGTGCCCGGATCCGCGCGCGCCGTCCGCGGCACACAATGCGCACGGCGTTCGCCGTCCGACGTCACACAGTGTCACGCCCTGTTCATGTACGTACACGCCTCAAGACCGCGGCGCGCGTGTGCAACTGGGCGTGCCCCTCACTGGCATGAAACGTGATTGTTGCGAGATGGCTCGCGCCGTGCATCATCGGAACGTTCAGGCCACAGCGGGGATGCGCCGCTCGTGCAATGCCGAGGCCACGAGCCACGCCGTTGCGCCCGAGGCCGCCGCCGCCTGGAGGTCGTTTGCATCGCGGATGCCGCCCGCGCCGACGATCTCCCGTTGGCCCGCGCGTTGCCGGACCTCCGCAATCGTGGAAAGCGCGGGGCCGTCGAACGAGCCCACGCGCTCCAGCGTCATGACGATCAGGCGCGATGGCCAGTGCGACACGTCGGTCCAGCAGTGCGGGTCGCCGAGCGGCGTGTCGTGACGGCGGTCGAGCGAGAGAATGGCGTCCGCGGGCAGCTGCGCCATCGCGCCGGCACGTAGCGATTCGCTGCCGAAGACCGGCGTGATCGCAGCGCCGGCTTCCCGTAGCGGCGTGATGAGGGCGCGGGCGGAAGAGGGATCGGCGAAGCCGGCGTCGAGCCATAGTTCGACGCCGGGCAGCGCGCCGGCGAGACGGGTGAGCAGAGCGCGTTGCGGTGTGCCGCGCATGATGCCGTCCAGGTCGGCGACATAGAGGATGGAAGCGGCGCAGTAGTCGAGGAGTGCGCGGGCGGCGTCCACCGGATCGCTGCCGCTGCAAAGCTGCGATTCGAGTGGGCGGTAGCGGCTGCGTTCGCCTCGTACGGCGCGCACCGCGGTGCCGCCAAGCACGTCGATAACGGGAATGATCTGCATTGGGGAAACGAGCGATGACTAAAGTGCTGGTCTACGAATATATCAGTGCTGGCGGCGATGCGGCAGCCATAGAATCGCCCGCGCTGCTCGCGATGGGACGCGCGATGCGCGATGCCGTTACAGGTGACCTCGCGCGCGTCCCCGGCGTCGAGGTGACCTCCGTCTGCGCCGCCGGGGAAATGGCCGCAATCGCTGCGCGTGTGCCTGCGCCGACCTGGCGTGTGCCGCCGCGCGGGCATGATGCCGTCGCGTTCGTGCGCGAAGAGGCGTTGCGTCACGACGCGGTCTGGGTCATCGCGCCCGAGACGGCAGGCATGCTCGCCGCGATGTGTGATGTCGTGGACGCTTCCCGCTGGATTGGTTGTGACGCCGCCTCGCTGCGGATTGCGCAGAGCAAGCGCGAGACGGCGCGGCGCCTCGCGCAGGCCGGTATTGCCACGACCCGGGCATGGGCGGCAGACGCGCCCCTGCGGCCCGGCGCACCCGCGTGGGTCGTGAAGCCCGACGATGGCGCGGGCGCGGTCCGAACGCACGTCTACTACGATTTGGGCGAGGCAGAGTCCGCGTTCCACCAACGCCTTGCCGCGCAGGAGCGCGTGACCCTGGAAGAGTGGGTGGAAGGCGACGCGCTAAGCCTCTCACTGCTGTGCACGCAGGGCCGCGCGGAACTGCTGAGCGTGAACTGGCAGCATATCGGCGTCGCGCAGGGCCGGCTCACCTATGAAGGCGTGACTGTCGGCGCGATCGCGCTCGGCAGCCTCGTCGGCCACGCCTGCGCCGAACTGGCGGCACGCGTCGCGCGCGCGTTGCCGGGATTGGCAGGCTTCGTCGGCATCGACGTGGTCTGGCATCGTGAGCGCGGGCCCGTGGTCATCGAAGTCAATCCGCGCGTGACCTGCGCATACGCAGGGCTGTCTGAGCGCCTCGAAACCAATCTGGCGGCGCGCGTGCTGGCGGCACATCACGAGGTGCACCTGGACCCGAACACCGCCGGGCAACAGGTCTGCCATGCAGCATGACCTTGTGATCGGCTGGGACATTGGCGGCGCGCACGTCAAGGCCGCGCGCGTCGAGCATGGCCGCGTGCTCGACGTAGTGCAATGGCCATGTCCACTCTGGCAGGGTCTTGCAGAACTGGACACAGTGCTGGCGCGGGCGGAGGAGCGCTGGCCCGATTTTGCCCGCGCCAGCCACGCGGTGACGATGACGGGCGAAATGGTGGATCTGTTCGAGCACCGCGAGGCCGGCGTGATGGCGCTCGCGCAGAGGCTTGCCGGGCATCTGGGGGATCGCGTTGCGTTCTATGCCGGCCCGCAGCGCAACGGGTTCTGGTGTGCGCTCGGCGACGTGGCGGCGCACTGGGCACGCATTGCTTCGGCCAACTGGCAAGCCACGGCGCAGGTGGTCGCGAGACGCTTGTCCAGCGCGGTGCTGGTCGATATCGGCAGCACGACGACAGACCTGATTCCGGTGCGGGCCGGGCGGATTCTCGCGCGCGGCGCAGACGATGCGGGGCGGCTGCGCACGGGCGAACTGGTCTATCAGGGCGTCGTGCGCACGCCGCTGTGCGCGCTTACGCAGCGAGTCGGGTTTCGCGGAGCGACATGGAATGTGATGAACGAATACTTTGCGACCACGGCCGACATCTACCGCCTCACCGGCGAACTGAAGCCCGCACACGACCAGCATCCCGCCGCGGACGGATGCGGCAAGGATGCCGAGGCGACGCGCCGGCGTCTCGCACGCATGATCGGCCACGATGCACGCGATGCTACGGATACCGAATGGAACGCATTTGCCCATCAATGGCGTGACCTGCAACTGGCGCATCTGGCCGCGAATCTGACACGCGTGCTGGCAGCGTGTGCGCAGTCGCACGATGCGGTCGTGGTGGTGGCGGCCGGTTGCGGCGCGTTTCTCGGGGAGGCTGTGGCGGCGTCGTGCGGGTATGAGGCCGTGCGCTTCGCCACGCTCATCGAGACACGCGCCGAGGTGGCTGACTGGGCGCAGGTGTGCGCGCCCGCTGCGGCGGTCGCGCTGCTGCGCGCGCAAGCCAATGAACGCGCGCGAAGTGCCTGTGCGGCGCCTGCCTGACGCGGCGGTGTGGCCGATGCCGCCGGGGAGGCGCCTATGTGGGTGGTGAAGCTCGGCGGCAGCCTGAGCCGTGATCCACTGCTCCGGGCGTGGTTGCGCGAACTGAGCGAACTGGGCGGCGGCCGTGTGGTCATCGTGCCCGGTGGCGGAGGCTTCGCGGACCAGGTGCGCGAGCACCAATCGGTATGGCGCTTCGACGACGTCGCCGCACACAACATGGCAGTGCTGGCGATGGCGCAGCACGCGCTGATGATGCAGGGTCTGTGCCGTCGTCTCGTGGTTGCGGCGCGCGAGGTGCAGATCCGTCACGCGCTGCACGAAGGCAGGACCGCCGTGTGGGCGCCGTTCGACCTGCTGCGGCAGCAGGCCGACATGCTTACGAACTGGGACGTGACGTCGGATAGCCTCGCCGCGTGGCTTGCCAACCGGCTGAACGCCGAGCGGCTCGTGATCGTGAAATCGTGCGAGATCGATCCGGCGCGCAGCGTCGCGCAGCATGTGGAGCAAGGCGTGCTCGACCGGCGCTTCGCGCACTTTTCCCGCGACGCTTCCTGGCCGTTGGACATCCTTGGCAAGAACGACTGGCCGCGTGTTCGCGAACTGCTGCTGCACGCGGCAACGTCCTGAGCTTTTTTTGAAGCTGCTACCTGGCCTTCACGGCCTCGTGGGGCATGGCCTGCACCGCGCCGCTCAACACCGCACGCAGTTCGCGCACGCGCGCGGCATCCAGTCGGCCTGTGCGCGCGCCGCTGCAGAGTGCGCTGCGAAAGCCGGCGAAGTCGGGCAGCAGTGCGCGCACGCGCCACACATGCTCGAGCCTCAGTGCGCCGGCGAGCCCGACCATCACTTCGTGAGCGTGCGCGATCCGCACCATGCTGTCGAGCACGCCGAGCGGCACGCAGTGAAACAGGCTGCCATTGTCCTTGCGCGCCGTGTCGGCCATCACGGCGGCGAAGCCGAGTTCGCAGGCGTGCTCGACGAGCCTGAGATCGAGCCCGTCGTCGCAAAGCAGCACGGGCACCATGGTCCAGCGCAGCGCGCGCATGCGCGTGAGCGTCTCGCGCGCCGTGGGGCCGGGCGCCACGCCCGCTTTCACGTAGTCCACGCCGCAGCGGCCGATACGGTTTGCGTGATGGATGATGGCCGCATGGTCGCCCGCTTGCAGGTCGCCTATCGTCGCGCTCACCGGCAAGTCCGGGTAGGTTTCGCGCAACGCGCAGACGATGCGCGCGACGTCCGCTGGCGCCAGCGCACCGAGCGCGCCCGCGCGGGGCTCCTTCAGGTCGATGAAATCCGCGCCCGCGGCGGCCGCTTCGCGCGCCTCGGCGAGATCGCGCACGCTGGTGAGGAGTCGGGTCATGATGTTTCGCGCTCGAAGGCGCGCTCGTCACGTGGGTAATAGGCGGCAACCGCTTCAGTGAGCCACCGCCAGGCTTCGTGCTCGGCGGGGCCGGCGGTCTTCTCGATGGCGATCGTGAGCCAGGCCATCTCCGCCTCGATCTTTTCGCGCGGCAGCAGGTGCAATCGGCTCACCAGCACGGCTGCTTCGATCACGGCGGCCTGCGCGCGATTGAAACCTGTGAAGGACGCGTGGTTCGCCTCGGCCACGCGCCGCAACGTGAGCACCGGGCGGCCCGCGTCGCCACCTGCGTGCTCGAGTCGCAATTCCGCATGCGCGAGCGAGCCTGCCAGCCGCACGCACGGCACGGAATCGGCGGGCAGCGTGGGCCAGCTTTTGCGGCCCGTCACGCAGCCCGCGAAGACGCGCACGTCGCTGGTGAAATTCATCACCGCGCAGCCGGTCGCCATGATGTTGTCGTAGGTAGTGGATGGCCTGAACGGCATCAGGATGACCTTCTCGCGCTCGAAGCGCGCGCCCATTGGCGCGACGTGCGGCGTGCCTGCGGCCGCGCAGGTGGTGACTACGGTCTCGTGAATCATTCAGGCCTCCTTGCGCATCGTCGTGCCGGGTGCGCATTGCTCGAGCAGGTTCCCGATATCGCGCTCGGCGGCGCAGCCCCAGTCGAGCGACTGATCCTGCGCGTAGCGCTTGCCGAGCCGCCATGCCACTTCTGCGCGCGCTAGCTCCACGCCCATGTAGAACGCGTGCGCGCCGTCGCCTTCGAGCTTGAGGCGCGGCCACAGCGCGAACGGATCGGCGGCCACGTGGTGACCGTCGCGGTTGTAGACGTGCACGCCGGCGCTCGATACCTGCACGCGAAAGTTCGGATCGCGGATGGCGCGCGCGGTCCCGGCGATTTCCTCGGGCGTGTCGGGGAAGGGGCGCTTCGCATGCACGGTCATCAAGGCGTCCGAAATGCCTTTGGGCAGCATGCGCTGCTCGCGCGCGGCGTACATCACGCGCCGCGCGAGGTCCGCCTCGCGGATCGCCCGGCGCGCGTGCTGACTCACCTGGGTCGTCAAGATGGCTGAGATGCCCAGCTCCGCCCCCATGCCGAGCAGGACCGCGTTGATGCCGCAGGTGTCGGCCTCGGTGAGCTCGGTGACATTGCCTACGCCCATCATGATTGGCGCGTCGGGAAACGCGTCGCGCACGCGCTGGTAGCGCACCAGCGACTTCAGCAGCCCGAACGGGATGGGGTCGAGAATCGGGTCGGCGAGAAACGGACGGCCCATGGCGCTCATAGCTTCGATCGCCGCGAAGAGCGACGTTTCGTCGCCGGGCTCGCGCGGCACGAGGATGGGCGTGGACTCGACTTCATTGAGTATCCACATCGTCTCGGTCGAAAGGCTGAGCAGATAGTCAGCGCCGGCGCGGCCGCCGCGCACCAGCTCTTTCGCGTCCATCGAATCCACGCTGACACGGAAGCCGCGCTCTTTGAGCGCGCGCACTGCGTCAGCCAGATGAGGAAACACGGTGGAGGGCAGGCAGCCGAGGTCGATCACGTCCGCGCCATCGGCCTTGAGTTGCTCCGCGCGCCGGCAGATGGCTTCGACGTCGAGCCTGGGGGCATCCACGATTTCCGCGAAGATCGCGATGTCGTACTTCGACAGATCGGAAGGCCGCGCCGCGCGGTTGAAGTACGCGGGCAAGTCCTTGAGCTCCTCGGGGCCGCGCTCGAAGGGAATGCCGTAATGCGCCGAGAGCGCATCGAGGTCGCCGCGGCAGCGGCCCGGCACGATCACGCGGCCCGCGGCGATGGGCGCGCTCACGCGGCGGCGAATCATATCCGCGGTCATCAGTGCCGCGACCTGCAGGCCGATCTCGCGGATCTCCCACGTGAACGGCGCGGGTTCGAGGCTGCGCAGCACCCGCTCCAGCCCCGGCTGGGCGAGGCGTCCGGTAAGGAAGACGATATGTTCCATGGTGATTGCGCCAAGCGAGGTTTCAGCCGTGGACGGTGTCGAGCAGACCGAGCGACCTGTACCGGACGTCGAGCGCCGCGCGCAACGCATCGATCGAGGTGGGTACGAGGCAATGATCGATTGCCCGCAGGCGCTCGACGTTCTCCAGCTCGATGTTGCGCGGCCTCAGTTCGACCCAGTCCTGAGGGCTTTTGGTGAGAACCACCGGCTCCGTGTCGCATGCAAACACAATGCCGGGAATACCGAGCTTGCCCGCCTGGGCGAACAGGTTGGTGGGCAGCGTGTCGGAGATGCCGAAGGCACACTTCGCAACGGTATTGCTCGTAGCGGGAGCGATCACAAGCGTGTGATAGAGGCCGGCTTCGTAGAGCATGCCCACCGGCACGGCGCTCGCGCTGTTGTCGCGGAACACGCGCCAGCGCGTCTTGAGTTGCGCGATGCCGATCTTGTAGAGCGGCAAGACCTCCGCGGCGGCGCGCGAGAGGAACAGGTCCACGTTCGGGAATTCGGCCGCCAGCGCGAGCGATTCTTCGAGACAGTGCCCGGATCCGGTGATCGCCCACGCGAGGCGCGGCCTCGCGAGCGTTGCGTCGTCCTGCGGGTCTTCTGGTTGCCGCGTTTGGGTCATCGTTCACCTTCGTTGTAGCCGTGGATTGCCGCCATGATCACCATGCTCCGGCGAGTTGCGCAGTTTGCGATACACAGTGTCACGGGCGCAGGCGCGTCCGCAACGGGTCCCGCCTTACTGGTGCCACCTGTGGCATGCCCGCGCCGCCGCACATGGGCCCCGCGCGCTTCATCTGCTTGCGACATTCGTGCCTGGGACGGTTCTTGCATGAGACCTGCCAGACTCTGCGCCCCGGGAGGGCGCGAGGCGAGCCGCGACGCGAGGGCATAAGTGCGTGCCGGCATTTCCCATGCAAGCGAGAGGAGCAAGGATGAACGCAATCGACACGAGCATGTTCGACCGGCCGGCACGGTACACGGACGGCACGTCGCGTCAGACCGAAGGCGAGGGCGCGCAGCCGATGGACATCATCTTCATCGAGGGCTTTACCGGCGAGACGGTGATCGGCATCGATCCGGAAGAGCTGCACGACCCGCAGCCGGTGCAGATCGATCTCTGGGCGGGACTGCCGCGCAGCCGCGCGTGCGAGACCGACGCGATCCACGACACCATCGATTACGGCAAGGTTCACGGCGCGTTGCAGGCGCTGCTGAAAAACCACGGCGTGCAGTTGCTCGAGGCGCTGGCCGAAGCGATCGCGCAGATGCTGCTGGTCGACTTCGGCGCGCACTGGGTGCGCATCGCGCTCGTGAAGCCGCGCAAGTTCGCGAATGTGAAGGCCGTGGGTGTGACGATCGAGCGGCGACGCGCGCCGACGGGCGGTGCGCCGAGGCGTGAAGGCGTGGCGTTGGCATTGCTCGGCGCCGGCATGTTTCCGCCCGAAGGCGGGCACTGAAAGGACGGCCGGACGGGTATCGCTGCGACCGTCCGGCCTGTGTGGCCGGGTGATCGTGGAGGCGTCAGCTGGCAGCGAACGGGTGTTTCGCCTCACCTTTTCGGCTGACCACTTCGGCGGCGCGCGGCTCGCGGCTGATCGCCCGCTTGAGCGCCTCGCGCGTGGCGCGATAGTTGTAGTCCTGGATTTTCTGGTCGTCGTCGGCCTGCCAGTGGATGAACACGCCCACGCTGATGAAAACGTCGTCGGCTTCGTCCGCGGGTATGGTGCCGTCCTCTACGCTGTCCGCAACCGCGAGCGCCACCGCGCGCTGCGCCGGTCCGAACATCTGCACGGCCTGCTTCGCACCCTTGATCGTCACCTTGTTGAACAGCACGGTATTGGGCTTGGCAAGAAGATTCGGCGCGACCACCGCGAGCAGCGAGGTGAAGCCGTCCTTGTTGTTGGTGAGTGCGTTGCAGAAGGCACTCTCCGCAGCCGAGCCGCGCGGTCCGACGATCAGGTCGATGTGCGCGACTTCGTTACCCTCGCCGACGAGCGATTCGCCGACGAGAACGCGGTCTATCTTTGTCATGGGTTTGTCTCCGGTAGAAAATCCGTTGTGGACGCAATCAGTAACGGGTCCATGCAGGCGGCGGCAAAAAGCGTCGCCACCGTCAGGTCCGCGCTCGTGCCGGGATTGAGGCCGGCCGCCTTGAGTTCGGCGTCCCAGCCGTCGAGCGCGCGTGGCGCGCACAGGCGATCCGGCCCGCGCGCGAGCCAGACCGCCGCTTCGCTCGATACGCGCTGTGCGCATGCCATGCCGTGCTTGCGCGCGATGTGCGAATCGGGCCAGCGCGCGAGGAAGCGCAGCCAGGTGAGCAGCACAGCGTCGGCGAGCGGCGCGGGGGATGCGGCTCGCGCCGAGTACGCCGCGCGGAAAGTCGCGAGACCGAATCCCAGCACGTCGCGGAAGTCCTCTGCATACTGGCGTGCGATGCTGTCGCGGTCGGCGGCGAGCGTCATGGCTGTGCGCAGATCAACGGTGGGCGTCGTGCCCACGCTCTGACGCGGCGCGTTGCCGAGGCCGCCCGGGTTGGCGAGCGCGATCGCGCGATAGGCGGCGCAGGCGTCCTCGAGCGTTAGCGCGCGCAGGACGCGCTGCACGGACTGCATCGACTGCACCGCCTGGATCGGCGTCGCGCAGAAGTGCGGGGGCCGCGCTTCGAACGCGGCGGCGAGCGGCGCGCACAGCAGCACGATGCCGAGGTTCGTATTGCAGCCGGCGGCGGCGCGCGTGTTCGCGATGGCTGCTTCAATGCGTTCACCCACCGGCGCGCTGCCTCGTGTCAGCGGGGTGCAGGCCGCGCGGGCGCTGGCGAGGAAGAGTTCCGCGCTCATGCCGTGTCCGGCGGACGCAAAGCTGACGTTGCCCGGTTTCGCGCATACGACGTCCTGCTCGCAGGCCCACAGAAACGCTGCTTCGAGGCTCGGGGCCGTCCCGGGATCGTATGGGGCGTTCATGCGACAGCCTCGCGAGGCGCTCCGCCTTGCGCACGCGCGAGTCGCCGCGTGAGCAGATCGTCGACGATGCAGCCCGCGATGTCGAATGAAGTCACCGACTGCAGGCCGCGCCACGCGGCCACGCCATTGACTTCGATGACTTGTGCGCCAGCCTCCAGGCTGTCGCACGGCACGAGGTCGATGCCGGCATAGTCGAGGCCGAGCGCGGCGCTGGCACGCTCGGCGAGTTGAGCGAGTTCGGGCGTCAACGGCTGCGCTTCGCAGCGCCCGCCTTGCGCGACGTTGTGCACCCAATGCTCGCTCACCCGGCGCATGGCGGTCACCGCCTTGCCGCCCACCACGAGCACACGCCAGTCGAACCCTGGCGCGCGCGTGGGCGGTACGAACCGTTGCAGATAGGCGAAGCCGCCGTAATCGCGCAGGCCCGGCAGCGCCGCGCACCCGTTCTCGCCGCTACCGCCAAGGCGCATGAGGCCCTTGCCCTGCGAGCCGAATAGCGGCTTGAGCACGACCTCGCGGCCCGCCGCCGCCTCACGCATCACGACACGGCGCGCGTGCGGCAAGGACTCGCCGGCCCAGGCGGGCGGTGTAGCGACGCCCGCGCGGTGCAGCAGGAAGCTGGTCATCGACTTGTCGACGCTGCGCTCGATTGCGCGCGCGTCGTTGTAGACGGGCACACCCAGTTCGCGCAGCGCGTGCAGGATGCCTAAGCGTACGGTCACCTGCTCGAAGCTGCCGCCGGCGACGCCGCGCACGATCACCGCGTCCGGCAGGCCGCGGCCATAGCCCGGAATCACGAGGCCGTGGGCAGCCCAGGTGGTGTCGATGCGGCAGTCGGCGAGGTCCACGCAGCGGCCCTGCGCGCCGCGCGCGCGCAGCGCGCGTTTGAGGCGCGAAGTATGCCAGCCGGTCTCGTCGGTCATGATCGCGACGCGCAGCTCTCTGGCGGCCATGTCAAGCCTCGCCGAGCCAGAGCGGATGGAGCAGATCGAAGCGCGTGGCGCCCGCGTGCCAGGTGCGGCCTGTCTGGAGGCTGCTCACCCACACCTCGGCGGGCGCGAACAGCGCCGGGTCGATGCGATAGAAGTCATAGTCGTACTCGGTGAAGATTTCGGCGAACGAGCGGCCGAAATCGCGTGACGCCGACGAGGGCAGACGCTGCGCGAGATCGCGTGCCGCATCGTCGCTGCCGGTCACCGTGAGGTGCACGCGAGCGCCATAGAGAATCGCGTCGTTGGTGCGGCCCATCGCTTCGATGGCGTCGCGCGCGGGCGGCGGCAAGGGCGCGCTCGCGCGGCCCTCGACGATCTCTTCGAGCGCAAAGCCCAGCACATGTGCCTTGTGCAGCGCTACTTCGAGCGCGCGCGCGACAACCTGAGTCGTGCCGGCGCGGCTCGTCGTGGGCGTAAGGATCAAGGTGAGCCCGCGTGCGTCCAGCGCGCAGTCGCGCAGGATCTTGTCGATCACGGCCTCGGGCGGCGCACGGTCCACTTCGAGTATGAGAATGCCGCTCGACGAGACGTCGCGATAGCGCAACTCCTCGTAGAGAGGCTCCTTGCACGCCAGCGAGCGTGCCGGACCGGAGCCGAGCGCGAAGAACTTCTTGCCGCCTGTTTCCTCTTTCGAAGCCGAGAGGCTCCAGCCCGCGTACTGGCTCGCAAGGCACGCGAGCACCGGCTGCGCGCTTGCGATCTCGATCGCGGTGGGCCATTCGTCGCGCGCGCTCGCTCCGGCGTTCGTGCGCACCTGCACGGTGCCGAGCCCACCCATGCAGATGGCGGCGATCCCGGCGCCGGCCGCTACGCTGCCGGGCGTGTCGATGCCGGCGTCGACGATCAGCACGCCGCGCGCATCGCGTTGCACCGCGAGGCCGAGTTCGGCGTGCCGCGCGAGGAGCGACGCGAGCAGCGGCTCAGCGAGTGCGTTGACGCTGAGCGGCGCGGCGTTCGTTGCGAATTCAACGATATTCGAGTGATCGTTCATGGGACACCTTCAACAAGGGTTCGATGGCGGCGGCGCGCGCGGTGAGGGCGGCGCGCATCGCATCCACGGATGTGCCCGGCGCGCAGGCCGCCGAGACGGTGCAAAGCGGAGTGCCGGCGGCGATCGAGCTGCCGGCGACGGGAATGTCGTGACACCAGCCGAGACGGCGTGCCTGAGCGTCGAATGCGTGCGTTGCGGTAAGGTCGCCCTGTGCGAACACCACCAGTTGGCCATGCACGGAGGGCGCCTGCCTGTCCGTTGCCTCTAGCGTTTCCAGCGGCTCGCCGCGGCACGCTCGTATGTGCTGCACGAGCAGGGGAGCGCGCGTGCCGTAGTCGTAAAGAGCCATCGTCGCGGACGGGCGTGCGTTGACTTCGAGCACGATGCAGTGCTCGCCGTCGCTCAGAAAATCGAGGCTGTTGAGACCCACGAGCCCGCTCGCGGCCACTATCGTCTGCACGGCGTAGTACACCTGCTTCTCGATCTTCGGCGGCACAGGAATCGGTCCGATCGCGCCGCGCCAGAGAAACGGATGCATCCCGTTCGGTACGACGATCTGCTCGTTGATGCCGAGCACGGTGGCATTGCGACCTGCGGCGAGAAACAGCGCTGACATCGAGCGCCCCGAGCAGATCCGTTGGTAATACGTACCGGAAGAATCGTCGCGCGCGCACGCGTCGGTTGCATCAGCGAAACGGATATGCCAGGCGCCCGTGGCATTCGAGTGCTTGCATAGCCAGCCTTTCGGATTGCTGGGGCGCTCCATGCGCGTTTCGGGAAACGCGATGCCGCATTCCTTGAGCAATGCGAAGAAATTAGTGGGGCTGCGAACCGCATCGTAGGCCTCGCGTGAATTGCCGATCAGCGGCAACGACTCGATGCCGGTGTGCAGCAGTTCCGGACACGCTTCAAAGCCGCTGCCCGCGATCCAGCCGATTACGCCTCGCAAGACGCTCGCGCGTTCGAGCGCGGCGTGCGTGCGGGCCGGATCGAGCGCAAGCGTCGCCGGGTCGCCGATCGGCTCCCAGCGCGCGGCCGCGCGCCGCGTATCGCTGTCGCCGAACACGTCGAGCGCAATCACTCGCCCGCCCGTGCGCTGCGCCGACTCGGCGAGCATGCGTGCAGACAGCCCGGCAACGACGATGGCGGGCCTCGTCATGGTTGCGTCCGCTTGCTGGAGAGCCGGGGCTTCACGTTGCGCATAGCCTGAGTCAGACTGCCTGTGCCTCGCACTCGGCCACGACTTCGCGCGCGAGCGCGAAGGCCTCTTCGAAGCCGAGGTAAAGCGGCTTCCCGCTCGCGAGCATGCGTTCGAACAGGCGCCGCTGCACCTGATACTTCACGTTGCCAATCGCCAGCGCGCCGATCCCCAGCGCCCGATGCAAGCCGAACGGCTTGCCGTCGTCGGCCACTCCCACGCCAGCGATGCCCGCAGGCGGCACTGCGTTCACGTCGGCGGCTGCGAGCAGTTGCGAAGCCTGATCGACCTGGCGCGTGTTCATCACCTGCACGCCGGCCGCTGCGGTCGAGAAGACGACTTCCGCGCGCGAGAGCGTGATATCGAGCGCTTCGTTCGATTGTGCGTCGGCGCCACGCGTCTGCACGTTAAAGCGCGCGTTGATGCGGCTGCTGGCGGCCTGCGCGGCTTCGAGCCCGCGGCTGCTCGCGATCGAGACCAGCGCGCCGGCACGCGCCGCCAGCACGCCCGCGATGACACCCACGGGTCCCGTGCCGCCCAGTACGACGATGCGCTTACCTTCGAAGTCCGTGCCGTGCGAGCGCCGCAAATGCCGCTCGACGCCGGCGACCAGCGCGGCGGCTGTGGTGTACGCCCCGCTCGGATCCGCGAATACGGAGACTTCGAACGGCGGCACCATCGCCTCGCGCGCGCGCAGCAACATGTCGGCGGCCAGCACGACATCGCGACCGCCAATGAAGAGACCCGTGTGCGCCACACCTTTCGGGCCGCGTGAAAAGATCGCGTCCTGCGTGAGCGCGGCGATGTTGTCGATGCCGACGTCGGCGTAGGGCACGACGACCTGATAGCCCGCATCGACGGCCATGTTCACGTCGAAGGGGCTCATTTGCCGGCTCGGCGTGAACATGTGGAGTATGAAGGGACGTTCCATCGCTTTTTCGATTCTCGAAGAGAGGTTGAGAAGGCGCGTCAGGCGGCCGCCGGCGCGTGGATCACCGTCGCGCCAGCGTTGCGCCCCTTGACGATTTCGAGCCGAAGCGTCGGGCCGACAACGCCGGCCTTGCGCGCCGCGGCCACGGCTAGCGAGGCCTCGTCGTGCGAGGCCAGGATGGCGAAGCCCGTGGGGCCCCACGAGCTTTGCCCAATCCCGGCGCAATGCCGCGCGCCGATCCAGTCGAGCACGCGCGCGACCGCGGGGCTCGTATAGATGCCGCCCTGCGACGCGGCGAAGTAGCGGCCGATGCCGTCCTGCAACTCGCTCACGCCGCGTGCAAATGGCGCGAAATCGCCTTCGGCCGCGGCGGGCAGGATCTGCATCAGTGCGAGGTGGCAGGCGTGCGCGGCCAGCTCCTGCGGAAACGGCGGCAGCTCGGCCATTGCCTTGCGCTCGGCAGGGCCGGACAAGCCGCTGCGCGCGTCGTCGAGCACGAGCAGCACGCGCCATTCGTCGGGAAACGGCAGGCGCGCGAGCACGGGCGGCAGCTCCGTGGGCGAGCGCGGGCCGCCGTCGAGTATCAGTCCGCCCTGCTCGAAGCCCGCCACGCCGATGCCCGAGCGCGCGCCGCGCGCAAGCGCGAGGGCGAGTTCCGAGGCATCGAGCGTGAGCCCGTGCAGGCGTGCGAACGCATGGCCGGCGCAGAGCGCGAGCTGGGTGCCGGAGCCGAGCCCCGCATGCACGGGCAGCACATGGCGCAAGCGCACGTCGAGCGGCGTGCGACGGCCGCTCAGGCGCTTGAGCGCCTCGATGTGCGCGCGCAGGCGCGGCAGCTCTTCGCTTGCAAAGGGCGGGGCTGTGTATTGATCGCGAGGCGTGTCGCTGCCATCGTCACCGTTGTGAGCGAGGCGCATCTCGAGCGTCGTACTGATGCCGTCGAGCACGAGGCCGAGACTGCCGAAGCGCCGGCCGAGCGAGGCCCCGGGATCGAGGAAGCCGAGATGCAGTCGCCCGGGTGCGTTCACGGTGACGGCACTCGCTTGCTTCGCAGGGTGTGGCGTCGTGGCGTATTGCGTCATGGGCGCTTCCTCGGATCGGTAAGCGGACATCGGGTCCGCGCCGACCGACGCAAGCGTCATGCCATGCGCGCTACGGTGAGCGAATTCCCCTCCCTGCGCGGGCTGTTACATGGGCCGAGGCGTGGGCCAACGCGTGGGCCGATGCGCGTGGACGTGGTGAGCGCGAGTCACCTGCGCATCGGAAACGGCGACATGTTCACCGTGTGCGTGTGCCGTATCGGTGACAGTGTGTCACTCGCCACGCCGGACCCGAACGGGCGCGGTGGGCAGATCTGCATATTCGCCGGCGAGGTACGTCTCGGTGTTTTCCATTACGAAGCGGCGGAACGACTGGCAGGTAGGCGAGAGCTGGCGCGCGCTTAGATGCACGATCTGCCACGCGCGATCGATGGGCGTGCCGCTCACGTCGAGCAGAGCGATTTCGCGCGTGCGCAGTTCCAGCCGCAGTGTATGCAGCGAGAGCAGGCTGATGCCCATGCCCGCCATGACGGCCTGCTTGATGGTCTCGTTGCTGTCGAGCGTGACCACCTTCGCAGGCGTAAAGAGGTGGTGCTTGAACATCTGCTCGACAACCGTGCGCGTGCCGGACCCTGGCTCGCGCATCAGGAAGGTCTCATGGCGCAATTCCTGCACGTCGATGCGCCGGGCCGCGGCGAACGCGTGATCGGGCGCGGCGACGATGACCTGCGGGTTGTACGCGAGCGGCTCGGCGACGGCGTCGAGCTCGCGCGGCGGGCGGCCCATTACCGCGAGGTCGATGGCGTTGTCTTGCAGCATGCGCAACAACGATTCGCGATACGCAATCGTGAAGCGCACTTCGACTTTCGGGAATTGCGCGCAATAGCGCGCGACGAGTTGTGGCACGAAGTAGCGCGCGGTGCTGACGAGGCCGACGGAGATCGCGCCACTTTCGGCGAGAGAGAGCGACTGCAGTGCGTCTTGCGCATCCTTCACTTCGCCGAGAATACGGGTTGCATGATGCGCGAACGTTTGGCCGGCTTCGGTCAGTGCCATCTTGCGCGCGACACGCTCGAACAGCTGCAGGCCGACGGCTTCCTCGAGCTGCTTGATCTGCATGGAGACGGCCGGCTGCGAGAGATGCAGGTCTTGCGCCGCGCGCGCGAAGCTGACGTGTGTTGCCGCGGCGGCAAAGATCTGCAGCTGGCGCAGCGTGAGCGTACGAACGAAGTTGAGCATGCCGGTAGTCGCCTGAAAAGCGCGCGCAACGCGAGGAGACAGGTAAGGGATCCCTTATAGGATGCCTAAGAATATCTGAATTTCGCTGATTTGCGCAGCGGCTTATCGTAGAGCCGTGCCAGGTGTCTCGCGATGCAGAACGCGCCGGACATGCCTGCGGTGTTACCCGGATAAAGGAGCCTTGAATGCAAGTCCGAACGGAATCCACGAGAGATCGCTACGCGGCGGGCGTGATGAAGTATCGTGAAATGGGCTACTGGCAACCGGACTACGAGCCGCTCGACACCGACGTGCTCGCGCTCTTTCGCATCACGCCGCAGCCCGGTGTCGACCCGGAGGAAGCGGCGGCGGCCGTGGCTGGCGAGTCGTCAACGGCCACGTGGACCGTGGTATGGACCGACCGGCTCACCGCTTGCGATACCTATCGAGCGAAGGCGTGGCGCGTGGATCCGGTGCCGAACACGGGGCCGGGCTGCGTGGTGGAGCAGCAGTACTTCGCGTACGTGGCCTACGACCTGAGCCTGTTCGAGGAGGGCTCGATTGCCAACCTCACGGCCTCGATCATTGGCAACGTTTTCAGCTTCAAGCCGCTGAAGGCGGTGCGGCTCGAAGACATGCGCCTGCCCGTGGCTTACGTGAAAACGTTTCGCGGGCCGCCGACCGGCATCGTGGTGGAGCGCGAACGCCTCGACAAATATGGGCGGCCGCTGCTGGGCGCGACGGTGAAGCCAAAGCTCGGCCTTTCGGGCCGAAGCTATGGCCGCGTCGTATACGAGGGCCTCAAGGGCGGGCTCGACTTCCTCAAGGACGACGAAAACATCAACTCGCAGCCCTTCATGCACTGGCGCGACCGCTTCCTGTTCGCAATGGAAGCCGTGGCGCGCGCGCAGGCCGAGACTGGCGAGATCAAGGGCCATTATCTCAACGTCACGGCCGGCACGATGGAGGAGATGTACCGGCGTGCGGAATTTGCGAGGGATCTGGGCTCGTGCATCGTCATGGTCGACCTGATCGTGGGCTGGACAGCCACGCAGTCGATCTCGCACTGGGCGCGCGAGAACGACATGATCCTGCATATGCACCGCGCCGGCCACGGCACATATACACGCCAGAAGAGCCACGGCGTATCGTTTCGCGTAATCGCCAAGTGGCTGCGCCTGGCGGGCGTGGATCACACGCACGCGGGCACGGCAGTCGGCAAGCTCGAAGGCGATCCAATGACGGTACAGGGCTATTACAACGTGCTGCGCGAATCGCACAATGCGGTCGATCTGTCGCGCGGCCTTTACTTCGAGCAGGACTGGGCGGGCCTGCGCAAGGTGATGCCGGTTGCGTCGGGCGGCATTCATGCGGGGCAGATGCACCAGTTGCTCGACCTGTTCGGCGACGACGTCGTGCTGCAGTTCGGCGGCGGGACGATCGGGCATCCGGCTGGCATTCAGGCGGGCGCGCAAGCGAATCGCGTGGCGCTCGAAGCGATGGTCAAGGCGCGCAACGAAGGGCGCGACATCCGCAACGAGGGCGAAGACATACTCGCCGCGGCGGCGCGCTGGTGTACACCGCTCGCACAGGCGCTGCAGACGTGGAAGGACGTAACGTTCGACTATGTGTCGACCGACACGCCCGACTATGCGCTGACGGCAACGGCCGCGTAAGCACAGGCTTCGAGGAGAGTCACCATGAGGCTGACGCAGGGTACGTTTTCGTTTCTTCCCGATTTGAGCGACGCGGAGATCGCCGCGCAGATCGATTACGGTTTGAACCAGGGCTGGGCATGGTCGGTGGAGTTCACCGGCGATCCGCATCCGCGCAATACCTACTGGGAAATGTGGGGGCCGCCGATGTTCGACCTGCGCGACGCGGCCGCTGTGCTGCTCGAAGTGAACGCATGCCGCCGGGCGCATCCGCACGGCTACATCAAGCTCAACGCGTTCGATTCGACGCGCGGCTTCGAGACGATGCGCATGTCGTTCATCGTCAACCGTCCCGCCGTGGAGCCTGGCTTTCATCTCGAACGCGAGGACGGGCCCGGCCGCACGCAGCGCTACTCCGTCAGCGCCAACGCTGTCGAGAGGCGCGCTGGCGGACGCGACTGAAGCGGTTGCGCGCTGCGCTGGCAGGCATCTTGCGCGTGCGTTAAGGCTGCCATCTGTTGCATCGCCGCGCGAGACGGCGCTCCTGGAGGAAGACATGATCGCAATGCCCACGTCGCACGCAGAACCCTCCGCCTGCGAGGCCCGCGCGGCGTCGACCGGCCAGCAAACGGTCGACCTTGCGGCGCGCTATCGCGAAGCGGGCGTTGGCGAGGCGCTCGCGTGGCTCGACGAAACGCTGGTCGGCCTCGCGCCGGTCAAGACGCGACTGCACGAAATCGCGGCCTTTCTCGTGGTCCAGAAAATGCGCGCCGAACTCGGCATGACGGGCGACACGCCCGCGCTGCATATGTGCTTCACGGGCAACCCGGGTACCGGCAAGACGACGGTCGCGCTGCGCATGGCCGATGTGCTCCATCGCCTCGGCTACTCGCGCAGGAATCACCTCGTCTCGGTGACGCGCGACGACCTCGTTGGACAGTACATCGGCCACACGGCGCCGAAGACGAAGGAAGTGCTCAAGCGCGCGATGGGCGGTGTGCTGTTCATCGACGAGGCGTACTACCTGTATCGGCCCGAGAACGAGCGCGACTACGGGCTCGAAGCGATCGAAATTCTGCTGCAGGTGATGGAGAACCAGCGCGACGACCTGGTAGTGATCCTCGCGGGCTACAAGGACCGGATGGACACGTTCTTCGAGAGCAATCCGGGCTTCAAGTCGCGTATCGCGCATCACATCGACTTTCCCGACTACACGATGGATGAGTTGATCGAGATTGCGGAGCGCATGCTCGACCATGGGCATTACCGGTTCGACGCGGCCTCGCGTGACGCGTTCTCCGACTATCTGGCGCGGCGTCTCGAGCAGCCGCATTTCGCCAACGCGCGCTCCGTACGCAATGCGCTCGAGCGCGCGCGGCTGCGCCAGGCCAAGCGCATCTTCGAGGCGGCGCTCGCGGGCCAGCCACCCACAGCCGAGGAACTGGCGCGGCTCGACGCCGCCGATATCCGCGCGAGCCGCGTGTTCGGCGCGGCGCGCGAGACAGTTCGAACGGCACAAGGTTTCTGAACTTCAGCAATGGGGCCATCATGCAAAGCAAACACGTGACGCTCGACGATTTCCTTGCCAGCGAGCTGGCGGGCAAGAACGGCGAATCCGCTGCGGCCGGCCTGCCTGCGTTGCTCGGCGAGATCGCCCAGGCGGTGTCCATCATCGCTTCGTTGATCGACCGGCGCGAGCTGGAAAGGGGCACGCTCGCGGGCGTTGCGCGTGAGCCAATCGACATCGCGGCGCGAGGGGTACTGGCAGCGCTGTGCGAAAGCTGCGCCAGCATCGCGGGCTGCGCGGCCACCGGCGTGGGCACCGCGCGAGCCACGGCGGCCTCCGCACGCGGCGCCTGGCTGCTGGCTTTCGACGCGCTCGACGGCGCCGGGCAGGCCGGCGAGAACGGCATGGCTGGCAGCATCTTTTCCGTGCGCGCAGCAACGGGCCAGGCGATGGGCGACGAGCAAGGACTGCTGTGCGAAGGCGCGGCCCTGCGTGCCGCGGGTTATGCCGTCTATGGTCCGTCGACGATGCTCGTACTTACGCTCGGACGCGGCACGCATGGTTTCACGCTGGCACGCGAGAGCGGTACCTTCGTGCTCACCCACCGCTCGATCCGCATACCCGAAGAAGGTGCCGAATTGTCGATCGACGGCGCACGCGAGCGCTGCTGGGCGCCGCCCGTGCTGCGCTACGTGCGCGAATGCCGGGAGGGCAGCATGGGCGAGCGCGGGCGGGACTTCAGCATGCGCTTCAGCGGCTGCGCCGTTGCGGACGTGCACCGCATTCTGGTGGGAGGCGGCCTGGGCATCGTACCTTGCGAGCACCACGCGGCGCACGGTGGAGGCCTGAGTCTCGTGCACGCGGCTCAGCCGCTTGCGTGGCTTGTCGAGCAGGCGGGCGGTGCCGCGAGCACGGGGCGCGAGCGCGTGCTCGAACTGCGGCCTGCATCACTCGACGAACGGACCGGCATTGCAATAGGCGCGGAGTGCGAAGTCGCGCGGCTCGAGCGCTACTACCGCGAGTACGAGCGCGGCGTGGACAGGCCTTTCATTTCGCCGCTGTTCAACGAGCGTTCGTTGTACCGCCCCGAGGCATGCGCCTGATGCCGCAGACGGACCAGCACACAAGCGAGACACCATGTCGATCAAACACCCGATCGTGGCCGTCACCGGTTCTAGCGGCTCCGGCACGACCACCGTGATGAAGAGTTTTCAGCACATCTTCCGGCGCGAGAAGCTCAAGGCGCAGATCGTGGAGGGCGACGCCTTCCACCGTCACGACCGAGCGACCATGCGCATCGCAATCAAGGAAGCGGAAGAAAAGCGGCAGCAGTTTAGCCACTTTGGTCCTGCCGCGAACCTGCTGGACCGGCTCGAAGATCTGTTCCGGCAGTACGCCGCAACGGGCAAGGGCCGCGTGCGCAAGTACGTCCACGACGAGACAGAAGCCCTCCAGTACGACGTGGAGCCCGGCACGTTCACGCCTTGGGCAGACGTCGAGCCGGACACGGACCTGCTCTTCTACGAGGGTCTGCATGGCGGCTTTGTGGGCCACGGCATCGACGTGGCGCAGCACGCGGACCTGCTCGTGGGCGTCGTGCCCATCATCAATCTCGAATGGATCCAGAAGTTGCACCGCGACAAGACGCTGCGCGGCTATTCGCAGGAAGCGGTGATGGACACCATACTGCGCCGCATGCCCGACTACGCCCATTACATCTGCCCGCAGTTCAGCCGGACGCATGTCAATTTTCAGCGCGTGCCGACTGTCGACACGTCGAATCCGTTTACGGCACGCGACATTCCGAGCGCCGACGAGAGCTTCGTCGTGATTCGCTTCGCCAATCCGAAAGGCATCGACTTTCCGTATCTGCTCACGATGCTGCAGGACTCGTTCATGAGCCGGCCGAATGTGATCGTCGTGCCGGGCGGCAAGATGGGGCTCGCGATGCAACTGATCTTCACGCCGATGATCCTCAAGATGATCGATCGGCAGCAACGCGCGGCATAACGACAAGGCGCGCGCGCTTTCTGGAAACTCGGCCGCTAGTTAGCGGTTCAATAACTGGAGATACCTCATGCAAGTGATGTCGCGCAAACTGCCCGTCGACGCCGTCCTGTTCGATCTCGCCAGCATCCTGCACGGCAGGAGCATAGCTGGCCATCTCACCGAGCTCTTTCCGGCCGTCGAAGAGGCGCTCGACGGATTGCGCCAGATGGGCTTGAAGCTCGGCGTTGTGACCGACAAGGAGGCGGGTCTGGTCGAGCCGCTGCTGCAGCGCTTCGGGTTGTCGGTGTGGTTCGACATCGTTGTGGAAGGCGATGCGCTCGCGCAGCGCAAACCGCAGCCCGCGCCGCTTCTGCACGCCTGCGAGGCGCTGGCTGTCGCGCCGGCGCACGCGCTCTACGTGGCCGACTCGGCAAACGACGCGCTGGCCGCGCAGGCGGCCGGTATGCCGATGATTCGCGTGAGTTACGGTGCAGGCGCCGATCAGCCGATTTCAGAACTGCCGTGTCTGCGCGTCATCGACGGACCTGGCGAACTGCTCGATCTGATTGGCAGCCCGCACCAGCGGCATCAGCCTGAACGCGCAACGCATGCCGACGCTACGGCCTGGCGGCACGACGGTTGTGCGGGGACGTATGTCTGAACTGGAGAGGGCGGCGTGTCAACGCTTGATGTGGACGCGCCGCATCTTCCGGTACAAGGTGTTGCGCGTCACGCCGAGCGCCTGCGCCACTTCGCTCACGTTCCAGCGGTACGTGTCGAGCAGACCCATGAGCGCTTCGCGCTCGGCCTGCAGGATGGCATTGAGGGGCGCCGTGCTATCGTAATCATCGATGTCCCCGCCGCAGTCCGAAGCGACGTCTGCCGTTGCCGCAAGCGGTGCGGCTGCAACGGTCAGGCTGGCGGCCCGGGCCGCACCGCGCACGAGGTCGCCGGGCAGATGCGCAGCGGTAAGCTCCGGACCGTCGCACAGTGCGGCCGCCGTGCGTAGCACATTGCGCAGCTGGCGCACGTTGCCCGGCCAGGGATGATCGAGCAGGATCTGTCGCGCGTCTTTGCCAAGCAAGGGTGCGACTTCGTTGTCTTGTTCGAGCAGATGCCGGATCAGCGGGAGTTTGTCTTCGCGCTCGCGCAGCGGCGGCACGCACAGGGCGACGCCGCTCAGGCGGTAGTAGAGGTCTTCGCGGAACTGCCCTTTGGCGACGAGCTCGGCCAGATCGCGATGGCTCGCGCTGATGAGCTGGAAATCGACCTTGATGACGGCTTCGGAGCCTAGCGGCGTCACCTCTCGCTCCTCGAGCACGCGCAGCAGGCGAGCCTGGAGTGCGAGCGGCATGTCGCCGATCTCGTCGAGAAAGAGCGTGCCGCCATTGGCCTGCAGAATCTTTCCGCGCCGTCCTTCGCGCTGCGCACCTGTGAAGGCCCCGGCGCGATAGCCGAACAGTTCGCTTTCGATGAGATGCTCGGGCAGCGACGCGCAGTTGATCGCGACGAACGGCCCATTGCGTCGAGCGCTGGCGGCGTGCAGCGCGTTGGCGAAGACATCCTTGCCTGCACCGGTCTCGCCATGCACGAACACGGCAATGCCGCGGTCGATCACGCGCTCGCCCAGGCTCAGCTGGCTCGCGAGCTGCGCGTCGCCGAATTCGACGCGCGGGCCCGAGCAATGACGTTCCGCGCTGCTCGCGGACTCCCGGCGCGCGACGGCCCCGCGCGCCGCGTGCTGCGTTGCGCCTGCCGCTGGCTGCCTGAGCGGTGCCTGGGCGACCGCGAAGAAGCGATTCGGCGCTTGCGCACGGTACACCGCGACAGGATGGAAGGAACTCTGGGCGCTGCGCGTGAGGAGGTCCGAGAGCGTCGCGTTGAAAAGCCCGGTGATGGGCTTGCCCGCGATTTCGGCGAGCGTGGCAAAGCCGAGCTGGAACAATGCGCTGCGATTCGCGCCGAGCACGATGCCGCTATCGTCGATCGTGAGCGTGCCGGCGTGCAGCGTATTCACGAACTCCGGCCGGCTGTGGAAATGCACCCTGTGCGCCTGCGCATGGCGCGCATCGAGCAGGCGGTTCTCGATCATCTGCCGCGACATGCCGACGAGCACGAGCGAGTGTTGCTGCTGCAAGTGCGAGCGACTCGTGACGTCGAGCACGCCGGCAATCGCGCCGCGCTCGTCGAATACCGGCGCGGCGGAGCAGGTGAGGCCCGCGTAGCGCGAGAAGAAGTGCTCGTGCTGGCGCACGGCCAGCGCTTCGCCTTCCGCGAGGCAGGTGCCCATGCCATTGGTGCCCGCTTCGCGCTCGCTCCAGACGGCGCCCACGCAGAAGCCCCAGTCTTCGACCTGCTCCGCGAAGCTCGTGGACGAGACGAGGTGCAGGATCACGCCTTCCGCGTCGCTCAGCACGACCGCGAGATCGGCATCGCCCAGTTGCTGGTAGAGCGTCGTCATTTCGAGCTTCGCGCAACCGATCAAGTCGCCAAGGCGCTCACGGCGCTGTGCGAGCTCAGCGCTCGTCAGCACGGGCGGCGGCCGGCACGCGTCGGGATCGAGCCCATAGTCGTGCAGGCAGCGTGTCCACGAGCGCACGATGGCCGCGCTCGGCTCGTAGTGTCCGAGCCGCTGGCGCAATGCGCTGTCGACCGCGCCGGTGCGGGCTAAACGTTCAACGCGTTCCTCGGCATATTGGGCTGACTGCATGACACGCGTCTCCAGATTCTCCGACTGCCAATAACGGATGCATCGTGAACAAATCGAGGCGACTTCGCCACCCTGCATCCGATTATTCGCGGCGGAATTTCCGGTGGCAATTCGCCTCGAGGTGCTACCTCTTTGTGGCGAAATTCCGGTGGCAATTCACCTCGAAGTGCTACCTCTTTGTGGGTAGACGCGTGTCCGGCAGAGGACTGCCGTGGGTATTGCAGTACCTCAGCGCTCGTGCGGCGCGCCTTGCTCGTGGCGCCACACCACGGCTTCGAGCCGCGAGTGCAGGTCGAGCTTGCGCAGCACGTGCTTGACGTGAACCTTCACGGTGCCCACGCTGATGCCGAGCTTGCGCGCGATGACCTTGTTGCACATGCCCTCGACGAGGTAGTCGAGCACCTCGACCTCGCGCGCCGTGAGATCGGACTGCACTGGCGGCATCCGCTGGCCGCCCGAGAGGGCCTGAACGAGGCTGCCGGTGACCGCGTCGCTGAGCACCGCCGTGCCCGTCAACGCCTTCTGGAGCGTGATGCAGAGGTCTTCGGGGTCCATGTCCTTGAGCAAATAGCCGTGGGCGCCCGCGCGCAGCGCGGCGACCACGTCGCGTTCATGGTCCGAGACGGTCAGCATGATGAAGCGCGCGTTCACGCCGGCGTCGCGCATCAGTTGCAGCGTTTCGATGCCGCTCACTTCCGGCATGTTCAGGTCGATCAGCACGATCTCGGGCTTCAGGCGTACGGCCATCTCGACACCTGCGCGGCCCGAGGCCGCTTCGCCCGCAATACAGAACGACGAATTCATCTGGATGAGTTGCGCGACGCCCTTGCGAAAGAGTGCGTGGTCGTCGATGAGCAAAACGGAATGGGGGGGCATGTAGGCTTCCTTGGCGCGTTGACCAGACTACCTGTCTCTACTGGAACGGCGTGGTACCCGTCTTGTGGTGCATGTGCACTTGCGACGCATGCACGTTGTTCGCTGCCACCAGATTTTTTCTGGATTAATGAGATAAGTCTACGCGTGGAATCCCGATGGACAACATTCACTGCCGGGAATAAAAAGGGCCAACCCAAAACGGGCCGGCCCGACTTCACGGCTTTCGCAGGCGTCAGAAGTGACTGCGCAATTCCTCGGCGATATCGAAGATATCTCCGACGATGCCATAGCGCGCGATCGTGAAGATCGACGCTTCGGGGTCGGTGTTCACGGCAATGATGTTCTCGACATGCTTCATGCCGGCCATGTGCTGCACCGATCCCGATATACCCATCGCGATGTACATCTTGCAGGCCGCGGCGGTCTTGCCGGACTGGCCGACCTGGTGCGCCTTCGGCAGCCAGCCCGAGTCGGCGATCGGGCGCGAGCAGCCGAGTGTTGCACCCACGGTTTCCGCGAGTTCCTTGAACTGCTCGACGTGGGTCTCTTCGCCGATGCCCCGGCCGATGGAGAGGATGAACCCGGCGCCCGGAATATCGACATCGCCGCTCGCTGCCGGCTCCTCGAAGCCTTTGTGCGTGCTGCGCGGCGTAACGGCAGGCGCCGCGAAAGCGCTGACCGTCGGAGTGGAAACGTTTTCGGGCGCCTTGAAGGAGCCGGGCCGCAACGTCACGACGACGGTCTCCCGCGCCGGAAACTCGATCTCCATGTTGACCTTCTGCCCATAGCCCGAGCGCGTCGCGACCCAGCCCGCGTCGTCGCGGGTCAGGGCGAACGCGTCAGTCGTGAATCCGTAGTTGGCCTTGACGGCGAGCGGCGCCGCGTAACCGAGCGTGTCGATCGTGTGCGGCAGGAGCACGAGCGAGGGATTTCGGGCCTCGATGAGTGCGCGCGCAACCGTTTCATAAGTTTCGGGGTCGAAGGCATCGCCAGCCGTTTGCACGGTCAGGATCTCGTCCACGCCTGCGAGCTTGAGGCTCTCCACGTACGCCTCGGGCTGCGCGCCGAGTACCGCGACCGTAACGGATTCGCCGCTCGCTTCCTTCGCTGCTGCGGCCGCGCCGATGACTTCGAGGCTAACCGGGCGCAACTGTCCTTGACGGTGTTCCACCATTACCAGAATGCCGCTCATTTCGCTTCTCCCCTGAATTCCTTGATCAGGCTTGCCAGGCGTGCCGCCTGCTCGGCCGGCGTGCCGTCGATCATATGTGCGCGACCCGCTGCCGGGACATAGACGCGCCGGATGCGCGAGAGCGATCCGGCCGCGCCCGTTTCTCCGGCGGCGAGGCCGAGTTCATCCGGTGCGAGGGTTTCGATGGGCCGTGCGGCGGCCTGCTTGATGCCGCGCAGCGACGCGTAGCGCGGCGTGTTGATGCCAAGCTGGATGGTCAGCACGGCGGGGCACTGCACCTCGACGGTCGCGTACGCGCCGCCTTCCAGCTCGCGGCGGGCTGTGGCCGTTTTCGCGCCCGGCGCGTAGTCGAGCCCGGCCACGACGGCGGCATGCGGCCAGTCGAGCAGGCCCGCGAGCGCCATGCCGGTCACGCCATAGGCGTGATCGGATGCCTGCACGCCCGCGAAGATCATGTCGGGCGCTTCCTTGCGCGCGAGGGCGGCGAGCACGCGCGCGACGGCGACCGGGTCGGCGTCTTCGAGCGCGTCGCTCCATACGCGCACCGCGCGGTCGGCGCCTTTGGCGAGGCACTTGCGCAATTCCTCATCGGCGCTATCGGGGCCGACCGTGGCGACCACGATCTCGACATCGCCGTTCGAGCCTTCCTTCAGGCGCATCGCTTCTTCCAGTGCGTAGTGATCCCACTCGTTCAGGTCGAAGACGTGAAAATCGGCGCTGACGTCGCGGCCGTCGTCGTTCAACTCGAAGTCCTCGTCGAGAGAAGCGACCTGCTTGATTGTGACTAGTATTTTCATCTTGACTCCATCGTGTTCGTCGGAGAGGGTGAATCGTGGTGCTCATGCTGCGGCGCATCCTCGTCCAGAGGGTGCGGGAAATCGTTCTGATCGGCGTGCACGACGGCCGCGCGCGTCGCCACTGGCGCGGCGGACGCCACCACGGGACCGAGCGTGCGACCGAAGTGTGCGAACAGACGCGAGCGCGCCTCGCGGTCCGGATCGAAGCGCATGCGCCAGCGGTCGGCATCGGTCAGGTTCGGGTGCGCGAACACCAGCACGCGGTGCAGCGGATACGGCTCGTGGCGCAATTGCAGCAACACGCGCCGCGTTGCCCGCGGGTTGAGAATCACACTGCGGCGCACATCCGCCGCGGCATGGGCCGCGAGCCGCGCGAGCTGCGCCTGCGGGGTCGCGGGATGTCGTGCGATGCCGGCGAGCACATCGATGTCCTCGTCGGCACAGAGGCGCCGCAGCAGTGCTGCCGGCAGGTCTTCGCGCAACGCCACGCCCGCCCGGACCCAAGCCACCGGATCGGCGGCGAGTAGGGCGACGAGGCGCGCGGGACAGCGCGGGTGGCGGGCCACCGCGCGACGCACCTCCGACTCGCTGTCGTGCACGAGCCTCTCGAGCCATTCGGGTGGGCAGGCTGGATTGCGCGCGAGCATACGGCGCACCCACGCATCGGCGTTGCCGATCAGCCAGTCCACCACCTTGAGCGGCAGGTCGTGGCGTGTGGCCACCACGCGCCGCACGATCGCCTGCGCGTCGAAGCACAGCCCGATCAATGCGCCCGCCGGCGTGTTCGCGTTGAGCGCGGCGGCACGGCGCACGCCGGGGTCTTCATCGCGGGCGAGCAGCGCCAGGATGTCCGGGAGCGTGCGTGCCTGGTGCGCGAGGCTGCGCCGCTCGGCAGACGACGAAGGCAGCGTGCGCAGCAGCGCCTCGGGGCAGCACGGATGGCGCAGCACCTGGGCGCGCACCGCACTCGTGTGCGTGCTCTTCCACAGATGCAGCAGTGTCTGCGCGTCGGTCGCGAGATGGATAGCGAGCAGCCGTTGCAGCACGGCGATGCCGCGCTGCTCGACCAACGTGAGCAGGTCCGAGGGCACGCCGACGTTTTCGCAGAGCGCGCGCAGCACGTCGATGTCCTCGCTCTGCGCGGCGAGCGCGCTGAGTAACGCATGCGGCGCGTTTGCGTGGCGTGCCAGCAGGCACGCGAGACGTGGGGCGGTTGTTTCGCTTTCCTGCGCGAGGATGGCGAGCGCGTCACCAGGCGTCGCGGGATTTCTCGCGAGGCGCAGTTTCAGTGTCTCGTCGCGATTGGCCACCGCGAGTTGCGCGACTACGGTGAGCACGGCGCCGTGGGCGAACGTGCAGGCGGCGAGCGCGAGGCAGTCACGCCGCCCGGCGAAGAGGCGCGTGCCAAGCCGCTCGCGGGCTGCATGGTCGGCGTGCGGGTAGAGTGCCGCTGCCGCGTAAATGTCCTCCGCGGCGAGCGCGAGTTCGACCAGCTCGCGCCAGTGCCGTCGCATCGTCGGCGTGCGCGGCCTGTGTTGCACAGGGGCGGAGCTGGGTGTCATGTCCGGGCGTCCTCGCCGTGGTTCAGGCCGCAGCGATGGCGCGCACGCCGCCCGGCTCAGCCGGATCGTCTCCGGCCGGTTGCGCGAGGCTCTCGGCGATCAGCTCGATCAGCTCGCGCACCACGAACCGGCCTTCGTAGCCGCTCGTCTTCAGCGCGTCTTCGAACATCGTCAGATCCTTCGGGCAGCAGACGACGAACACCTCCAGCCCTTCGATGCGCGCGGCCTCGTGCATGCGGTTCTGCGAAGGCTTTTCCTTGCCGACCGGATCGCTCATCCAGATCCGGCCGCCGCCGGCGCCGCAGCAGAACGAGTTGTCGCGCGAGCGGGGCATGTCCACGAGCTCGCAACCAATCGCCGAGAGGATTTGCCGGGGCGCGTCGTAGCCCTTGTTGAAGCGGCCGAGGTGGCACGGATCATGGAACGTCACGCGGTAGCCGAGCTTGCGCCTCGGCTTGAGTGCCCCTTCGGCCAACATGCGCACGACGAGGCTCGTGTAGTGCTCGATCTCGAACTTGCCGCCGAAATCGGGATACTCGTTGCGGATGGTGTTGTACGAATGCGGATCGGTCGTCACGATGCGCTTGAAGTGCGATTGCCCGAGCATCGCGATGTTGTTCTCTGCCAGCAGTTCGTAAAGCCCTTCCTCGCCCACGCGCCGCACGTCGTTGCCCGCGTTCGATTCGCCCTCGTAGAGCAGGCCGAAATCGATTCCTGCGTTATGCAGCAGCGTGGCGAAGGCCTGGGTCACGCGCTGGTTGCGCGGATCGAACGAGGCGTAGTCGCCGACGAACCACAACAGATCGACGGGTTCCTTGCGCGCATCCTTGATCTGAAAGGGCAGCGGCTTCGTCCACGCGGCGCGCTTGCGCTTCGATTCGTTAAACGAATTGCCGTTCTTGTGAATGGCCTGGAGCGTCTTTTGCACCTGCGGCTCCATCTCGCCGTCCTCAACGAGCTTGCGGCGCATCTGCACGATGATGGGCACGTGCTCGACCGCGACGGGGCAGATCTCCACACAGGCCATGCAGGTGCGGCACGACCAGACGGTTTCCATGAACACCTGGCCGATGTCCTTGCCATGCACGTCGAGCTTCACCTCGTCGGGCAACTCGTTCTTCTGCAGCGCCTCGTTGGCGAACTCGCGCAGCGAGAGAATCACGTCGCGCGGCGAAAGCGGCGCCCCCACCGCGTTCGCGGGGCAGGCCTCGTGGCAGCGGCCGCACTTCGTGCAGGCGTCGAGGTTGAGCAAGTGCTTCCAGGTGAAATCGGTGATGGTCTTGTAGCCGACCTTTTCGCTATCGGGCTCGACGCGGGGCAGGCGTTGCGCCGCCAGCGGGTCGCGCATCATCAGCGAGCCCGAGGCCGTGAAAATGTGCTTGACCTTCGTGTAGGGAATCAGCGCGATGAAGGTGAGCGCGAGCAGGCCGTGGAACCACCAGAGTCCGCTGCGCAGCGCGTAGGCCGCCGATGCGCTCAGGCCTACGCCTTTCATGATTTCGGCGAGCAGGGCGGCCACCGGCGACCACCAGCGCGTTTCCCACACGACAGCGCGGTCCTGCAGCCACACGAGGCGCAGCGCGCTCAGAACGAAGCCGGTGATGCCGATCAGCACGAGTGTCCAGAGGAACGCCCAGTCTTCGCGGCGGTAGCCGCTGCGCTCGTAGTCGGGGTCGCCGGGCTGGCGGTCCGGGCGCTTATAGTCGAGCTTGGGCGGCTTGATCCAGCCGCGGCGCACCATCATGTAGATGAGCCCGGCGATCATAGAGACGCCCGCGAGATTCATCGCGAGTTTGAACAGCAGATAGAAGTCGCCGTTCCAGAAGTGAAAGCCGAGCAAGCGCGCGGTGACGTCGTAGTCGACGGTTACCGTGGCGGTGCCGAGAAACAGCACCGCGAAGCCGTAAAAGATCATCCGGTGTGCGCGGCCCGCGGCGGGATCGCGGCGCGCGACGGTGCGGTGGCTCAGCACGACACGCACCATGTCCTTGAAGCGCGCTTGCAGATCGATCTTGCCGAACGACTTCGACAAGGGTTGGCCACGCCGGTATTTACGGATCTGAACGTAGACTCCCCAGGCAAACGCGCCGGCCGCCGAGAGGCCGATGAGATAAAACAGCGCGATCGCAAACGACGGGAAGCCCTCGAACAGGATGCGCGTGACGGTCGCGGGGTCGAAAGTCGCTGAGGTCTGCATGGCTCGTCCGTTTTATGGATGGAGGGGAAGGCGCGCCTTGTTCAGGCAACGCGCGCCCGTGCCAGGCGGGCGAGCGCGCCTGACGAAACAGCACACCGCGTTGTCACGGTGGCGGAGCCGAGCCCGTCCGGTGGCAATCCGCAGCGAGTGCCACCTGTTCCGGTTCCACGCAGAGCGCCCCGGCCCCGTGATCTGTCGATCCGGAGTCAGCGCTTTCGCTGTCGGCCGGAGTTAGTGCTTCAGCACTTACTCCGGGCCCATGCAGAGCGCCTACTCCGGTCCCATGCAATGGCTTACTTCTTGTAGTGGATCTGGTAGGTCCCTTCGGGCAAGTGCGGCGTGCCCCATACGGCCACTTCCCGCTTGTACGGCAACGGGAACTGCGCGTTTGCCTCCTCGATCTCGCGCGCGAGGCGGTGGCCCGTGAAGGTCGCGTCGGCGATCAGGCGCGGTGCTTCGGCATCGCCGATCAGATAAACCGCCTTGATACCCTTGCTCTCCCACTGGTCCTGCTTCGCCTTCACTTCGCGGTAGAGCGTGTCATTCGAGCGGCGGCCGGTCACGAGCACGAGCGAATCGAACTCGAGCCAGCGGTGCGTCTTGTTCGCGTCGCGCGGCAACTGGCCCGGGCCCTTGTAGGTACGGCGCGAGCCGTCGCCCCAGATGTTGTAGATCTCGATGCGGCCCTTCTCGATGCGGCTCGCGAAGTGATCGCCCAGTTCGGTCACGTGCAACTCGTGCAGCCGGCGCATCATGTTCGGATACTCGAGCGTGAAGTGCATGTAGTTGGCCAGATGCACGCCGCTCACGATCGTCACTTCGTGGCCGGCCGCCGCGAGTTTCTCCGCGAGGCTCGGCGCCATGAAGTAGGTATCCGCGTTCAGGATCACAACGCGCTTGCCGATCGGCTTCTTGCCTGCAAGCACCTGTTCCGGCGTCAACTGGTCGGGCTGCGAAGCATCGGCGCCGGGGATCGGATCGTGCGTGAGGCAGTTGGTGCCGTCGCCCACCCAATGCGAACCGGTTGCGATCACAACTTTTTCCGCGCCGTAGTCGAGCACGTCGTCGGCGGTGAGCGGCTTCACGCCGAGCGCCAGTTGGCTCTGCTTGTTCTTCTTGAGCAGCTTGGCGATCTGTGTTTCGCGATAGTCGCGATGATAGCCCCATTCGCCGAGGCCCGGCAGCGTGACGACACTATTCAGATGGCCGCCGATCTTCTCCGCCGAATCCACGAGGTGGACGGTATAGCCACGCTGCATGAGCACGCGTGCGCATTCCGAGCCCGACGGGCCCGCGCCCACCACGAGCACCGAGTCGCCCGACTTGCACTCTTCGAACTTCTCGGGGTGCCAGCCGCGGCGGTACTCTTCACCGGCCGTTGCGTTCTGCGTGCAGATCATCGGCGGGCCGCCGATTTCCCAGCGCGAGATACAGACGTTGCAGCCGATGCAGACGCGAATGTCGTCGATGCGTCCTTCCTCGACCTTCTTCGGCAGGAACGGATCGGCGATCGAGGGGCGGGCGGCGCCGATTATATCGGCATAGCCCTTCGTGACGATCTCGGTCATTTTCTCCGGGTCGGTAAAGCGGCCCACGCCAAGCACCGGCTTCTTCGAGACCTGCTTGATGAACTTCGTCCAGGGCACCTGGTGGCCCTGCAGATAGAAGCGCGAGGGGCCCGCGTCCTCGCCCCACTCGGCGATGTCGCCCACATCCACGTCCCACAGGTCGACGAGCGGATCAGCCATTTCGACGAACTTCATGCCGTCGTTCTCGACTTCGACGCCGCCGCTGCCGTAGAGCGTGTCCACGGCGAAGCGCGTGGCGATGGCGCAGTCCTTGCCCACTGCGTTGCGGACTTTCTCGAGCGTTTCAAGCCAGAAGCGCGCGCGGTTTTCGAGCGAACCGCCGTAGCCGTCTGTGCGCTTGTTGTAGTAGGGCGAGAGGAACTGCAGCGGCAGATACGAGTGTGCGCCGTACACGTAGACGATATCGAATCCGGCGTCGCGCGCGCGCAGGGCCGCTTCGACGTAGTACTGCTGGACGTCGCGGATATCGTCGAGGTCCATTTCCTTGCAGTACGTGAGCGTTTCGAACTCCGAAGCATACTGGCTGGGGCCGCGCGGCGTGGCGCGGCTTTCCATGCAGGGCGCGTGCGAGCCGCCGTACCACATTTCGATGCCGGCTAGCGCGCCGTACTTGTGCACTTCCTCGGTCATCGCGCGCAGATTGCGCACGTCGCCCTCGTCCCAGATGCGGGCGGAGAGGCGGTGCGTGTCGTCCGACTCCGGGTGGATCGAGCAGTACTCGGTGTTCATCGCCGCCCAGCCGCCTTCGGCCTTCATCGAGCGGTGCGCGGCCTGGAAGCCGGGCAGGTTGCTGCCCGCGCCGATGCAGTGCGGGACTTGATAGAAGCGGTTGCGCAACGTCTTCGGACCGATCTTGATGGGCTCGAACAGCACGTCATAGCGGGGATCGCGGGACATGGGGACGTATCTCCTGTTGTGTATTTTGGCTACGTGATGCTTACGTAGTGGCTACGTGGCGGATGCTCAGGCCGCGACGCGGGTTCGCACGCGTTGCGGGTCATAGAATGGCGTGCGGGTGACGGTGCCGGTGAAGGTGCCCGAGGCATCGTGGATCTCTACCTTGGTGCCGAGCGCCGTATGCGCAGGCTTCAGATGGACCATCGCGAGCGACTGCATCAGATACCGGCTGAACGTCGCGCTCGTGACGACGCCTACCTGTTCCTTCCCGATGAAGATCTTCGAGCCTGCCGCGACCGCGCCGTCGTGCTTCACGAGCACGCCCGCCTGCTTGAAGCGCTCCTTGCCGCGCGCGTTGAGAAGCGCCGCCTTGCCGATGTAGTCCCCGGGTTTGTCGACGTCGATCATCCAGTCGAGGTTCACTTCCCAAGGCGTGACGTCGCGTTCGGGCATGTCGAACGGATAGAAGAGCAGCGCGGCTTCGATGCGCGCGAGCTCGAGCGAGGTCCACGAAGCCGGCACGATACCGTGCGGCTTGCCCGCTTCGAGAATGGCGTCCCACAGCGCGATGGCGTCGCTGGCGCTGCATGAGACTTCGAAGCCTTGCTCGCCGGAATAGCCGCCGCGCGAGATGATGATCTTGCGGTCGAACAGCTGTGTTTCGACATGTGCGAAGTACGGCAGCTTCACGAGATCGATGCCGATATGCGGCTGCAGGATGGCCGCGGAGCGCGGGCCTTGCAGCGAGAGCATGTGTACGTCGAAGTCCTGGTGCCATTCGACGTTGCGGCCCTCCGCCGCCCGGCGCAGATGAGACTGGGTCGAGCCACCGCCGTGCGAGATGCGATATTGATTCGGCGCGTCGTAGATCACCATCAGGTCGTCGCAGATCACGGCGCGCTCGTCGACTTCGGCGGCAAGGCGCGCCGTGCCGGGCTTCATCTTCGTGACGTCGATCGCGCAGATGCTGTCGATCACGGCGCAGGCGTCCGGGCCGTTCACGCGTACGATGTTCAGCGCGCTGATATCGTAAAGGCCCGCAGTCGAGCGCACGGCGACCACTTCGTCGTTCGGGTCGCTGTTGTAGTACCAGGGCAGCGGCATGTCGTTCCACATATCGCCGTCCAGCTTCGAGCCCAGTTCGCGATGGCGGATATTCAAAATTGATTGCCTGGTCATAGCGTTTTCCCGAGGTTGAGAGCCTTACGTGACTTACATGAATAAAGGCCGACGCATCTGAGCCGATTGGCCGGAACGAGGGCCGCTGGATGGCAATCAGTCTCGGTCGTTAAAATCGGCGTCACAATCGCCCCGAGGCGCTACCTCCGAGTGGGTAGGCACGCTACTTAGTGCCGTCGCGGGAGTCTTTCGAAGGCCTTGCAAAACGTTGCATCGCGTGGTGGCGTACTTGCGCAGACATGTGCCGCATGCCCGTTGTATGGCCATCTGGCGGTCATTCGACGTCGTGAATGGAGTCTGAATGCACCCTCGCGGGCGTAGCAAAGGGGCTACCCCCTATGAATCATTGATCTCCCTTTTTTGCTCGCCGATTCTTCTCGTACAGATTCGCTGCCATGCATGCGTGAGTCCGGTTCAGGGTCTTCCCTGAGCATCGACCGGGCGCGCGCTCATCTGACTTGAGGATCAAAGGCCATGAACGGACCGAAGGCGATTCCAGTACGTGTCGAGCGCGTGGAGGACATCACGGCCGATATACGGCGCTTTACGCTCGTGCCGGCAGACGGCGCTCACTTGCCTGCGTATTCCGCCGGTAGCCATGTCGTGGTGACCATGCGCGGCGACGCGCGCACCTGGCGCAACGCTTACTCGTTGACGAAGCCGGCGGGCGTACGCGACGCGTATCAGATCATGGTGCGCCGCGTGCCCGCCTCGCGCGGCGGCTCGGCCTTCATGCATTCGCAGGTGCAAGAGGGTAGCCGGCTCGAAATCTCGATGCCGTCGAACTTCTTTCCGCTCGCACGGCGCGCCGCGAAGCATGTGATCGTCGCGGGCGGGATCGGCATCACGCCGTTTCTCTCGATGTTGCCCGAGCTTGCGGCGAGCGGCGCCCGCGTGGAAATGCATCTGTGCTGCCGCCCCGAGGATGCCGAGGCGCTCGGCGCGTTGATCTCCGATCGCATCGCGGGCAATGTCGCCATTTACACCGACATTCAGGACGCCGAAACGCGCTTTGGCGCGCTGCTCGCCGCCCAGCCGCCCGGAACGCATCTCTATACCTGCGGGCCCGCCGGCTTGATGGACGGCCTCGCGCAACTCGCACGCTCGCTTGGCTGGCCCGACAGCCATTTCCACCAGGAGAGCTTCGGCGGGGCCTCGCACGGCGAACCGTTCGTGGCGGTGCTCGCGAAGAGCGGCTGCGAGGTGGCGGTGGGCGCCGACCAGAGCCTGCTCGAAGCGCTCGAAGCCGCTGGCATCGACGCGCCCTACATGTGCCGCGGCGGTGCCTGCGGGACCTGTGCGCTGGAGGTGCTGGAAGGCGAGCCCGAGCATCGCGACTTCTTCCAGAGCGCTGCCGAGCGGGCGACGAACTGCAACGTGCTGCCTTGCGTGTCCCGTGCACGCAGCGAGCGTCTCGTGCTGAACATCTGACGAATACGAGGAAGCCCAACGCCATGTCCATAGCCTTCAAGCCCGACGAGTCGTTTCGCGACGCCTATACGTTTCGCAATAGCGACGAAGCGATTTTGCGTTTTCCGTTTCCGTTTCCGGAAGACCGCTACATGTATTCGGTGAACATCGAGCCGCACGTGCCCGGTGAAGCCGGAACGGTCTACCGGGCAGCATTCGACGTGGACGAGCACTACATTGCCGAGTGCCGCGACCGCGCGCTCACGCTCGAGCGCGATCCGCTGCGCTGCCAGGTGCTCGAGCATATGGACGCGGCCCAGTGGGACACGCTGGAACTGATCATGGAGAGCTTTGCGCGCGACTATCCCGAGCATTTCCAGCTCGAGCGCGACGGCGCGCGCTGGACGTGGAAGAACCGCCCGCTAGGCCTCACGCAGGACTTCGTGTTCGGCGATGCGGCCACGTTGCCGTGCCCGCCGTTCGAGTACATCACGCGCCAGGCGCAGGGCGACTTCTGCCTGCTCGATCATCGCGAGGACAATCTGTTCATCGACGGGGGCACCGTGACGACCCAGGCCGACTGGTCGCTCGACTTCGACCTCGGCATGAGCTTCATGGAATGGCACGGTCCGGTGCCGCTCGCCCATCAGGCCGGCATATTTGAGCGTGCGCTGAAATTTTTGTTGCGCCTGCAACCAGGTGCGCCCGTGCGGCGCCTGAACTGGACGATGACGGTCAATCCGCGGCTCGACACCTCTCCCGAGCATTATCCCGAGTGGGGTCCCGACCGCGCGAGCATCACGCCGGAGAACGTCGCCACCAAGCTGCATCTGCGCGTTGAGTTGCAGACGCTTTTCAGGCTGCCGCGCAGCAACGCGATCCTGTTCTGCGTGCGCTGCTACCTGATTGGCCTTGGTGAGCTGGCGCGGGTGCCGAAATGGGGCAAGCGCCTGCACCGCGTGCTGGGCACGTTGCCCCCCGAACTTGCCGAATACAAAGGGTTGGTCCGTTACCGCGAAACGGCCGTGCAATGGCTTTCGCAATTCGACGACGGGGCGCCGACCACCATCGGCACGCAGCCGGAAGTCGAAAACTTGACTCCGCCGCCCGGCGAGGCAAAGAGCGCAGACGCACCAGCCGGCTCTGTTCACCCCAAGCCGAGTTTCGCCAGCACTTGAGCCTTGTCCCGTAGCCGTGCCGCGCCCCTGGCGCGAGCGCCGCACTAGACTCGGCGCCCGCGCGCAGAGCGCGACTTACTGTTGCGGGAGCATCCCAATTCCGTATCCTCGCCGCCACCCACAGCGGTCCCTCACCAGAGTAAGGAAAACCGATATGAATGCGATTCCCGAAGACCTTGTCGTTGAAGCGGAAGGGTCGTTACAGCGCAAAATCAGCTGGACCGGCGCGTTCTGGGTGGCAAGCGGCGTGCCGGCGCTCGTGCTGTTCTCGATCGGCTCGATTGCCGCGACCGTCGGCAAACTGTCGTGGGCCGTGTGGATCATCTCGATCGGCCTCGGCTTCGTCCAGTCGTTCTCGTACGCGGAGATCGCCGGTCTCTTCCCGCACAAGTCAGGCGGCGCATCGGTTTACGGCGCGATCGCCTGGGTGCGCTACTCGAAGCTGTTCGCGCCGCTGTCCGTATGGTGCAACTGGTTCGCGTGGTCACCCGTGCTCGCAATCGGCTCCGGGCTCGCGGCGGGATATGTGCTCTCGATTCTCTTTCCTGCCGACTCCGCCATCAACACCTGGCAGATCACGCTCGTGAGCCTCGACTGGCTACGCAGCGGCCTGAGCCTGCGGATCAACGCGACATTCATACTGGGCGCGGCGATACTGCTGATCACGTTCGCCATCCAGCACCGCGGCATCATGAACGCGGCACGCATCCAGACCATCCTCGGCGTGGCTGCGCTGATTCCGCTGATTCTCGTCGGCACGGTGCCGCTCTTGACGGGCGATGTGCCCATGCACAACCTGTTTCCACTCGTGCCATTCGCGAAGGACAGTGCGGGCCAGATCATCGACGGCACCTGGGACCGTGCGGGCATCACGCTGATGGCGGGCGGCTTGTTCGTTGCCGCCTGGTCCACCTACGGCTTCGAGACCGCCGTATGCTACACGCGTGAGTTTCGCGACCCGAAGGTCGACACGTTCAAGGCGATCCTGTACTCAGGCCTCCTTTGCATCTTCGTTTTCACGGTGGTGCCGCTGTCGTTCCAGGGCGTGCTCGGCCTCGGCCACCTCGTTACGCCCGAGGTGAAGGACGCCGCAGGCAACGTGGTGACCCCCGCGGTCTATAACGGCATGCTCTCGCCGGACATCTACAGCGGCATGGGCGTGGCCAAGGCGATGGCGCCGATGATCCACGGCGGTCTGCTGATCGAGCGCGTGCTCGTCGTGATGCTGGTGCTCGCGCTGGTGCTCGCGATCATGACCTCGATGGCGGGATCGTCGCGCACGCTGTATCAGGCCTCGGCGGACGGATGGCTGCCGAAGTATCTCTCGCACGTGAATGAGCACGGCGCGCCCACTCGCGCAATGTGGACCGACCTTTGCTTCAACCTGATCCTGCTGATGATGTCGGACTATGTGTTCGTGCTCGCGATGTCCAACGTCGGCTACATCATCTTCAATTTCCTGAACCTGAATTCCGCGTGGATTCACCGCCTCGACCGCGCCAACTGGCACCGTCCCTTCCGCGCGCCCAACTGGCTGATCGTGCTCGGCACGCTGTTCTCCTTTGTCAATCTCGCGCTGATGGGCATGGGCGCGGACACGTGGGGCCAGGGCACGCTGGTCTCGGGGCTGTGCTTCGCCGCCCTCATCCTGCCCGTGTTCCTGTTTCGCCACTACATCACCGACAGGGGGCATTTCCCCGACACGATGAAAGAGGACATGGAACTGGTGGGTGACGGAAAGGTTGTGAAGCGCGCCGGGATACTGCCTTATTTGACGATCGCAGCCGGCGTTGCCGTGGTCGTGGTGACCCATAGCCTTGCAATTTATTGACGACTATGAAAACGGAGGCGCCCCATGATGACCTCGACTAACAAGAGCCGCCCGGTGTATGCGCCGCTCGAAGCCGATCCGCGCGGCACGCAGCACTGGCTCGTGATCTCTGGCGCGACCGAGGCGGCCCGCTCCAGCGCGTTTAGCGCATTGAGCAATGTGTCGCCGCTCGAAGTCTGGTCAGTCGAGGAGGACATGGCGCACGCGGGCGCCGGTGCCGCCTGCGCGGTGCCCAACGCCGTGGCGCACCGCTTCGACGGCGAGGACGAACTGCTCGGCGCGCTGGGCGTTGCGCTGCGCGGCGCCCGCGTGGGTCTGCGTATCTACGCGCTTGGGACTGAGCCATTCATCTGGTCGGTGCAGCAGGTAGCGGCGCTCGCGGGCATCGCGCTGGAGGCCGTGCGGCTAGTGCACAGCGGGAGCCTGCAGCGGCGCGTTTACTGTATCCACTGCAGGACGATGAACGAGGGCGTGGCGACCAACCTGGTGCCCTGCGCTGGTTGCGGCAGGCACCTGTTCGTGCGCGATCACTTTTCGCGCCGGCTGGCGGCATTCATGGGCGTGCAGGCCGACGCCGAAGTGCCCGGCGAGCTGCCCGAGATCGAGCACACTTATCTCTAGTGGCGGCGTCGCCGCTTTTACCAGGCTCACGTGTGCCAATACGTGAGCCTTTTTTATTCCTGCTCCCCACTCTTCGCGCTACCTCCAAAGGAGAACCTCCTCTTGCGGATTGCTGCTCGCCGCCGGCGCGCCATACTGGCGTCGTTAGGCCTGTGGCCGTTTTTGCATGAGGAAAGGGGCATGGAGTCTGTCACCACCGTACTTCTCGTCGACGATCATGCCCTGTTCCGGGCAGGCGTGGCGCAGCTTATCGAGATGCACCCGGCCTTTCGCGTCGTCGGCGAGGCGGGATCGGGTCGCGATGGCGTGGCGATGGCGCTCGATCTCGAGCCTGATGTGGTTTTGGTTGACCTGAACATGCCGGAAATGAGTGGTGTGGAAACCATTTCCCTGATGCGCGAGCAGGGCGTCGAGGCACGCTTCGTCATGTTTACGGTGTCCGATAACGAACGCGACGTCGTGGCCGCGCTGCGTGCCGGCGCGCACGGCTATTTGCTCAAGGACATGGAACCTGAAGAGCTGTGCCTGAACCTGGAGAAGGTATTGAAGGCACGGCGGTGCTCAGCGGGACGGTCACAGGCAATCTGATGCACGCGCTCTCCGGCGGACAAGCGCTCTATGCGAGCGAGACCCTGCTCTCTGCGCGCGAGCAGCAGGTGCTCGACTCTCTCGTCGAGGGGTTATGCGACAAAGCAATCGCACGCAAGCTCGATATCAGCGTCGGTACGGTCAAGGTTCACGTCAAGCACTTGCGGCGCAAGCTCGATTTGCACTCGCGGCTCGAGGCCGTCGTGGGGCATCGCGAATACATCGGACGCCGCCTTCCGCCGGGTGTGTGATTCACCGCAAGCTTTGCCATGCCCCACGGGTAACTTACCGCACGGTGCTTCCCGATCCCACGCGCGCCTGTTGCGCGAAGGAGGCCGGCACGAACGTGAGCACGATGCACGAGCCAGGCTCGTTCGAGCGGATCTCGAGCTGGCCGCCGAGGCTGCGCGAGCGCTCGCGCATGATCGAGAGCCCGTAGTGATGCTCGCCGCCTGTTTCTGTGGTGATGCCGCGGCCATCGTCTTCGATCGTGACGGTAACCTCGTGCTCGTTCGACGAAAGCGTGACGCGCGCGCTGGACGCGCGCGCGTGCCGTACGACATTGGTAAGCGCCTCGCGCACGATCTGACCGATGTGCAGCTCCTCGTTGACTGAGAGCCGCACGCGGCGGATGCGGTTGTCGACTGAGATCTGCACCTCGCTGCGCGAGGACAGCTCTTCGGCAACGTCCTCGAGCGTCGCGGCGAGGCCGCGCGCGTGCACCGATGTGCGAAACGTGGTGAGCAGTTCGCGCAACTGGCGATAGGCGCTGTCGATGCCTTCGCGGATGGCTCGCGCGATCTGGCCGGCGTCGCTGTGGGAGAGCTCTTCGGGCAGCACCGCTTGCAGCCGCGCGAGCTGGATCTTCATGTACGAGAGCGATTGCGCGAGCGAATCGTGGAGCTCACGCGCAATGGCGTTGCGCTCTTCGAGCAGCGTCATGCGCCGGTCGCGCACGTCGCGGCTCAGGTTGGAGATGGCGTGCGCGAGCACGCTTGCGGTCGTCTCCAGCAGATGCAGGTGGCGCTGCTCGTAGCGTGTGCCGGCCTCGGCTTCGCCAATCAGCACGCCGTACGTGCCCGAGGGCACGCGCACCGGCACCGCAAGCACCGTCAACAGGCCGCCCGTCTCGCCGTCGGGCAGCGAGCGCACCCCGGAAAGCGACATTAGCTCGTTCACGACGTGGTCGCGCACGATGTGCGGCGCATGGCCCCCAGGCGCCAGGATGGGGTCGACGCCCAGCAGTTGCGCCGAGGTTTCTGAGAGCACGAGCGCAATGCGCTGCACGCGCAGGATGCCGAGCAAGCGCTGCAGCAGCGCTTCGAGCGTGCCGCCGGTAGGCACGTCTTCCGCGAGTTGCGCGCAGATATAATGCAGCAGGTCAAGGGACTGATCGGCGAATGCGATATGGTCTTCGACAATGCGCTTGAGCCGTGTCGATTCGTCTTGCTCGCTGCGCAGCTGTGCCACGAGACCGTTAATCACCATGATCAGGCGATCGATCTCGTCGCGTCCGGCAGGCACGGTGTGACCGGCTTCTGCCAGCACATGCAGGGGCAGCGCCGGATGCAGGACGAGTGCGCGCCGCGCGCCCCATGCAAGCGAGAAGATGCCCGCGAACAGCAGCGCCGCAATGCAGGCTTCAAGCAGCGTGATGACGGCTTCCAGCGCGTCGCTCTGGCGCACGATCTCGGCCGCTAGCGCATCGAGCTTCTCGGGCGCAGCGTGTGAGTCTTCGAGCGCGGCCAGTTCAGCGGCGATCTCCGGCGCGGGCGCGCCATGTTGCCGCCAGTGCGCCAACAACGTATCGTTGCGTACGAGCTCCGTGGCTTGGGCGTTGAGTCTGGCGGCGGCATCGGGCGCCGCGGCGGCAATGCTCGTAGCGATGCGGCGCAGCCGCGCGGCATCGCCGAGCGTGACGGCCGCCTGCTCGTAGGTGCCTTTGTTGTCCAGCTGCACGCGCGTGCAGACGAACAGCAATGCGATCAGCGCGACGAGGCATGCGAGCACGATGCAGGTTTTCGCATAAAGCGGATAGCGGCGCAGCCAGGCACGGTCGGCGGCATTCATCTTGAGACAAGTAGCGAAGAGGGCAGGGGGCGGGGGCTCTGACCACCACGCCCGGATTGTGGATTCGCGAGGCCAACGCATGATGACAGTTTATCTGTTTTCCACCACGTTGCTGGTGGTTGTAGTGGGTTTGGTGCTGCCGAGGCTCGGTCCGGGTCAGGGCGTCGACGTGCTGTTGTATATCGCCATTGCCTTTGCGCTTGCGCTGGCAAGCGGACTGCTCGCGCTCGCCTTCACGTTCGGCGCGAAGCGGGCAGTGCGGCGCGGCATGCGCAGTTCGGCGGCGCCCGAGCTGACCTCGTTCGCCGCAAATCTTTCGACGCCCGCGGTGCTGCTCGACAACGACGCGGTCGTATTCGTCAATGGTGCGTTTCTCAAGCATGCCCGCTGGGAGCACCACGCCGACGAGATCGTCGGAATGCCGTTCGGCAATCTCGTGCACCCGCAGTCGCAGTTGGACCTGACGAAGCTGCTGGCGCAGGCCGGCGACGAGAGCGAGCGCACCGCCGGCTCCCTGCGCCTTGCACATGGTGACGGCACGTTCAGGCGCCAGCCCGTGACGGTGCTGCGGGGCAGGGGCTCACGCTTGACGCTGCTGCAGTTTCAGGCGCCATATGCGAGCGCCGACGCACAACGTAGCGAAGTACAGATCCAGCAGCACTGCCAGGATCTGGTTGCGCACTTGCCGCAGGCGCTGTTCCGCATCGATCGTGAGCAGAATCTGATCTTCGTGAATCCTGCATGGCGCAGCATGCTGCGCATCGTCGGCGGGGGAGGCGATTGTCCACCGCTCGCCGGCTTCGTGCATCCCGAGGACCGTGCGTTGCTCACCACGCGCCTCACGACGCTGCTCGACGGCAATTTGAGTGAGCTGATCACGGTCGTGCGCATGATCCGCGCCGACGAGACGATGTTCCATGCCGATTTGCGCTGCCGCGGCGTGGCGGACGAGGAGGGCCAGTTGATCGGCGCGGTGGGGTTCGCACTCGACGTCTCGAACAGCCGCCGCAACGAGGAGGCATTGCACGCGAGCCGCCGCAGCCTGCGCATGCTGCTCGCGAACGTGCGCGCGATGATCTATCGCGGGCAGAACAACCGGCTTTGGTCGATGGAGTTTGTGAGCGAGGGCTGCTTCGAGCTGACGGGCTACGAACCGAACGAGTTGCTCGACGAAGCCGTGATGGGCTTCGTCTCGCTCATCCATCCCGAGGACCGTGAGTTCGTCTGGAATGAAATCCAGTCACGCGTGTCCGTCGGCGAGCCGTATGAGGTGACCTACCGTATCGTCGACCGCGCAGGCCAGACCAAATGGGTGTGGGACCAGGGGCGCGGCATCTTCTCCGCGCGCGGTGAACTGCTGGGTCTGGAAGGCTTCATCATCGAAGTGACGCGGCGCCAGCTAGCCGAGGAGAGCACACGGCGCCGGCTCGTGTTCGACCGCTCTACGGGGCTCACCAATTCAGCGATGTTCGTGGACCGCTTGAGCTTTGCAGTAGCGTTTGCACGGCGCAACGGGCAGCCGTGCGCGGTTTTCGCGGTTCGCGTGACCGACTTCGAGAGAGTGGCCGTGCGTTTCGGCGCGGAGTACGCCGACCGTGTGCTCGTCGAGTTGGGGCGGCGCCTGCAGGTCATCCAGAGCGACTTGAACTGCGCGACATTGCTCGACAAGCAGGATTTTGCGATCATGCTCACCGACTTTACCGCGGCAGCGCTCGGCTGGTGCGAGTGCGCGGAGCAGGTCGCGGCGCTGGTGCCGGACGACAGCACGGCCGCCTTCGATATCGTCGCGGAAGGATTGCGCGATATCGTAGGCCGTCCGGTGCGTGTCGATGGACATGAGTTCTGTGCCACGGCGCAGGTCGGTTGGGTGCTCGCGCACGACGAGTTCCCGCAAGCGCTGGACATGCTCGACGGCGCTCTGGCGGCGGGACAAGCGTCGGGCGCCGGCGGTGCGGCGGGCACGGCGAATCAACGGGGACAGGCAGATGACGAACCGCAATGACACGGATACGCCAGGGGCCGCACACGAAGTGCACGATCATTCGATGTCGATCGAGCACTTCATCGGCAAGGTCGTGCGCGAAAACCGCACGAATCAGGGGCTCACGATCGCCGAGCTGGCGGAGCAGAGCGGGCTGTCGCGCAGCATGGTCTCAAAGATCGAGAACGGGCAGGTGTCCACCAGCCTCGAATCGATGGTGAGTATTGCGCGCGCGCTCGGCATCTCGATGTCAACGCTGTTTCGCAATTTCGAAGGCCAGGAAGGTAACGCGCAACACGTGAAGGCCGGCAAGGGCATGGAAGTGGTCCGGCGCGGTACGACCAGGGGGCACACCTACCATTTACTGGCCTACGATCAGGGGCCGGCCAAGCTGTTCGAGCCGTTTCTCATATCGATGGACGACGAGTCCGAGATCTTTCCAACTTTCGAGCATCCCGGCACCGAGTTCATCTACATGCTGCAAGGCAAGATGGAATATCGGCATGGCAATCGTAGCTACCTGCTGCAACCGGGCGATGCATTCACGTTTCGCGGATCGGTGCCCCACGGACCTGAGCGACTGATCAAGCTGCCGATCCGTTTCATCACGGTCATCATGTACGGGCATGCTGGCGGCTCGGACTCCTGAGCGATGGGGCAGGGCCGGACAAAGGCTGTCACGGCCCGTCGCGCGGCGGACGCGTGGTCGAGTGAAGGCTTGCGGCTGGCAAGCGACCGCTCCCCGGCCGACACCCTCACGCTGGGAAGTCTTCTATGCCGAACCACGTGGAAACGCACTCGATCGCCTGATCAAGGCTCGCAAGTATCGTCAAGCTGACTCGCATGACCTCGACCGACGGCTGCTTCAGGTCGGGCACCGTCACAACTCGTATGCCAGCTCGATGTGCAGCAAGCACACCGTTCTCACTATCCTCAAACGCCAGGCAATCACTCGGCGATTTGCGCAGACGAGAAGCTGCAAGCTCATACACCGCCGGATCCGGCTTACCACGGGAGACTTCGTCCCCCCCGGCAATCGCGTCAAAGAAGTCGAGCACGCCGACCCGTGCAAGTCGAGTTCTAATCTCTTGTCCGCTCGATGACGACGCTACTGCGCACGGGACTCCGGCATTGAGCAACGTGGTCAGTAGGCCATGTACTCCTGGTTTCAGTGGGTACACCGGTGGTGTTGTTGGGGACTGCAGCCGTTGCCGGGCTCGTGTAAGCGCTTCCTGAAAGACCGGCTCTGTTCCGAACATCCTGGCTAGCATCGTGTGGCACTCATGCAGCGACCTCCCGATGATTTCGACGTAGTCTCCGGGGCGGATATGAACCCCCATTTCGCGTCCGACTGCTATCCACGTGTTCATGATCGTTCGCTCGGAATCGATCAGTAACCCGTCCATGTCGAAGATTGCCGCAGAGAACATATGCAAGGATCCTAAGGGCTTGAAGTGCTTGCCACTATAACCGCATGGCGGAACGCTATGTGGTCGCTTTCGACGGAAATCTTGTAAGGTGCTCGAATTTCCGAAACTCATCTTTTTCAGGCGAGATCAGGCGCTTTGGCCATATCTCGGCCGAGAATCGCAAGACCCAGGCGATTTTCGGGTGCGCCGAATGCGGCCATACAGCGAACGCCGATCGGAGGCCAACGTCGTCACTCGCGCTCGATTATTCACATCTCGTGTTCAACGGCTCAACGCTGCAGGGGCTAATTTCCGGCACGCTATGAGGCATGCTTGCATCTATCGGGCGCGCACTCATTCAGGCGCGCCGCGCCAACGGAGAACGAGACATGAGCAAGACATTCAGAATCGCAGCGATTCCCGGCGACGGCATTGGCCAGGAAGTGATGCCCGAGGGCGTACGCGTCGTCGAGGCCGCAGCCGCGAAATTCGGCCTGGACCTCGAATTCACCCACTTCGACTGGGCCAGCTGCGATTACTACCTGCAGCACGGCAAGATGATGCCCGACGACTGGTTCGCCACGCTCAAGAGTTTCGACGCGATCTATTTCGGCGCGGTGGGCTGGCCCGACAAGGTGCCCGACCATATTTCGCTGTGGGGCTCGCTCCTGAAATTCCGCCGCGATTTCGACCAGTACGTGAACCTGCGCCCGGTGCGTCTCTTGCCGGGCGTTCCGTGTCCGCTCGCCAACCGCAAGCCCGGCGACATCGACTTTCTCGTGGTGCGCGAGAACACCGAGGGCGAGTACAGCTCGGTGGGCGGCAAGATGTTCGAAGGTACCGAGCGCGAGTTCGTGCTGCAGGAGTCAGTGTTCACGCGCCACGGCGTGGACCGCATTCTCAAGTACGCGTTCGAGCTGGCGAACCAGCGCGGGCGCAAGAAGCTCACGGCGGCGACGAAGTCCAACGGCATCTCGATCAGCATGCCGTACTGGGACGAGCGCGTGGCCGCGATGGGCGAGGCGTATCCCGACGTGAAGTGGGACAAGCAGCACATCGACATTCTCTGCGCGCGCTTCGTGCTGCAACCCGATCGCTTCGACGTGGTCGTGGCCTCGAACCTCTTCGGCGACATCCTTTCGGATCTCGGTCCTGCGTGCACGGGCACGATCGGGCTTGCCGCTTCCGCCAACCTGAACCCCGAGCGCAGGTTCCCGTCGCTGTTCGAGCCGGTGCACGGCTCCGCGCCCGACATCTTCGGCAAGAAGATCGCCAATCCCATCGCGATGATCTGGTCGGGCGCGATGATGCTCGACTTCCTCGGCAACGGCGACGCGCAATACCAGGCCGCGCACGACGCGATCATGCAGGCCATCGAGAAGGTGCTCGTGGAAGGCCCGCGCACGCCCGACATGGGTGGCACGGCGAACACGGCAGACGTCAGCAAGGCGGTTGCCGCCGCGCTTTAAGCGCAAAGTGTGCGGGATGTCCCTGCGGGGCACCCCGCTAATCTTCCCGCATGGCCTTCATCGGGAACCGTCGCATGACCGAGGTTCCGCGCGTGCTTGTGCCATGCGATTGCGCCGTGCTCAGCGCGGCGCGGTTCCCGTAGCCGCTCCTTCTTCGGCGGCCGGCTGCATACCCGCCGTCATGTCCGCCGGCTGCGCAGCGCGGCACAGCGCCGTGAGCCACACGTCCTCTCCATGCGGCGCCACGCGCGCGTAGCCTTGCTCCACAACCAGGCGCCACGTTTCGTCGGGCAGTGCTGCACGATACAGCACGCGATAGTCGGCGCGGTGCGCGAGCGCATCGTTCACGGCTGCCTCGCGCGCGGCTCGATCGTCTGGATGGATGTGCTGCGACAGCTCGACAAAATGGCGAGGCGCTTGCGTGGGGTTGACGCCGAACAGGCGGCACCACTCGTCCGAAACGATCAGCTCGTCCTGCGAGCGCAGCCAGCGCCAGGCGCCAAAGCCCACAATGCGCGCGGCGTCGTCGAGCAATTGCAGACGCCGTTGCTGTGCGGATTCCGCTTCCTTGCGCGCGCTGATGTCGATGGTCGTGCCCACTACCCGCACTGGGCGCCCCGCGCCATCCAGCAGCGTGGCCACGCGGGATTCGATCCAGCGGATCTGCCCGTCAGGCAGGATGATGCGAAAGTCCCATACGTGCGGCGCCTTGCTCGCCACCAGCTCGTTCAAGGTCGTCGCGTTTAGCCAGATCGAGTCTTCGGGGTGCAGGATTTCCCAAAATTCGTCGTTGCTGTGAATATCGCGGCCATAGAGTTTCTCGCAGTTGCTCGAATAGATGAGCTCGTCGGTCACGAGATTCCACTCCCACGTCACGATGCCCGCCAGTTCCTGCGCCTGCTTCATGCGCGCCTCGTTCGACATGATCTCGGCGGTGTAGCGGCGGCGCAGATCCGTCATGGGCAGCTCGGTGTTGCCGGCGATACCAAGGTCCTTCACGGCTTCGTCGCCGTAGCGCAACCAGACCCAGTTCACGTCGAGGAAGGCCGCGAGACGGCGCAGGTTCGAATAGTCGATCTCGCCGCCGCGCGTCCACTTGTGCACGGCGGGGCGTGAAATGCCAACTGCGTCGGCCACTTGTTGCAGGCTCAGCTTCTTGTGCTCAAGTAGCACTTTCAGACGGAACGCGAACGTATCCTCGGACATCCATTTCCCTCTATGACGAATCGCGCAGTCGAACAGAACAAGCGAAAAGGGCGGCATACGCCCCGAGGCCGCCAATCGGGCCGGGCATATGCCGCCGGTAACGAGCGGGGGCGCGCGGCCCGGACGTTTCCTCTGCCAGGATGAGTCTGCCAGGATGAGTCTGCCAGGTTACGTCCGGCCGCGTATCTCCCCGCTAGTTTAACGGATCGGCGCGAGCGCGTTTGCGTGCGGCCGGCCCACGAAGGGTCGCCGGTCTGAGCCCTTGGCCTAGAGGTCGATCACGAGGCGCGGCGTGCGCGAGCGTGACACGCAGAGCAGGATGGTTTTCTGGGCGGCCTTCTCGTCATCGTCCAGGTATTGGTCGCGGTGATCGGCTTCGCCTTCGAGGATAGCCACTTCGCAGGTGCCGCACACGCCTTCGCGGCACAGCGACTCCACCCTCACACCGGCGCGCTCGATGGCCTTGAGGATGGATTCGTCCTCGCCCACTTCCAGCTCGATGCCGGACTTCGCCAGCACCACGGTGAACGCCTTGCCGCCGGTGTCCGTCGCGGCGAACTGCTCCGAGTGCAGTTGCGCCTTCGGCCAGCCGAGCAGCGCGGCGTTCGCGTAGACGGCATCGTTAAGGCCTTGCGGACCGCATACGTAGACATGGGCGTCGCCGGGCAGGTTGTGGAAAAGCTTGAAGAGATCGAGCTTCTGGCCTTCGCTATCGATATAGCAGTGCACGTTGGCCGCGTGTGGCCCATTTTTCAGTTCGTCGACGAAGGCGCCATGCTCAGGGCTTCGGTAGGCATAGTGCAGTTCGATTTCGAGAGCGTGTTGACCACCTTCAGGGTGATGCTCGGCCAGTTGCGCGAGGAACGGTGTGATGCCGATGCCGCCCGCAATGAACACGTGCCGCCTGGCATTTTTCGCCAGCTCGAACAGATTGGCGGGCGAGCCGATGGCGAGACGCGTGCCCGCCGCCACCTTGTCGTGCATGAAGGCGGAGCCGCCGCGCGAGGCCTCCTCGCGGCGCACAGCGATCTGATACTGGCGCGTGTCGTGCGGCGAACTCAGGAGCGAATACGCGTTGTGGTGCCACGCTTCGCCGTCCTGCATCGAGACGAGCACATGCGCGCCGCCGTTAAAGCCGGGCAGCGGAGCGCCATCGGGCAACGCGAGCGTGAAGCGCTTGATGAGCGGAGTGAGTTGTTCGACGGCGACGACGTCGACAGTAATCGATTCGCGGGCGTTCATGTTGCCTTCCTTGACTTCCGAATCCAGAAAACGCAGTGGATGCGGCACGGGCCGCATCCGCTCGGCGGGGGCGCGAATTAGCGCGAGATACCCGCCATGCAGAGGTACTTGATCGAGAGAAAGTCCTCGATGCCGTACTTCGAACCCTCCCGGCCAACGCCAGACTGCTTGACGCCGCCAAATGGTGCGACTTCATTTGAGATCAGGCCCGTGTTGATGCCCACGATGCCGTATTCCAGTTGCTCGGCCACGCGCCAGATGCGGCCGATGTCGCGGCTGTAGAAGTACGCGGCGAGCCCGTAGATCGAATCGTTCGCGAGTTGCACGACTTCGGCGTCGTTCGCGAAGCGCACAATGGGCGCGACCGGTCCGAAGATCTCTTCGGAGAGCACGGCCATGCCGGGTTTCGCGTCGGCGAGCACGGTGGGCGCGTAGAAGCTGCCGCCACGTGGGTGCGGAGCGCCGCCCGTGACCACGCGTGCGCCGTGCGCCACGGCGTCGCGAACCAGCCCGTCGACCTTGTTGCGCGCCGCTTCTGTGATGAGCGGACCGATGTTCACACCCTCGGCGAAGCCGTCGTCCACCTTGAAGGCGGATACGCGCTCCCCAAAGCGGCGGCAGAATTCGTCATAGACCGAATCGTGCACGTAGAAGCGGTTCGCGCAGACGCAGGTCTGCCCGGCGTTACGGAATTTCGAGAGCAGGGCGCCTTCGATCGCGGCGTCGAGGTCCGCGTCGTCGAACACGATGAACGGGGCGTTGCCGCCGAGCTCCAGCGACACCTTCTTGACGGTATCCGAGCACTGGCGCATCAGGAGGCGGCCCACTTCGGTCGAGCCTGTGAACGTGAGCTTCTTGACGAGCGGGCTCGTCGTCATTTCCAGGCCGATCTCGCGCGACTTGCCCGTCACGATATTGATCACCCCTGCCGGGATGCCGGCCTCAACGGCCAGCGCGGCGAGCGCGAGGGCGCAGAGCGGCGTTTCGTTAGCGGGCTTGATGACGACGGTGCAGCCGGCGGCCAGCGCGGGCGCGGCCTTGCGGGTGATCATCGCGGCCGGGAAGTTCCACGGCGTGATGGCGGCGACGACGCCAACCGGCTCTTTCGTCACGACGAGACGCTGGTCCGGGTTCGGGCTCGGGATCACGTCGCCGTCGATGCGCTTGGCCTGCTCGCCGAACCACTCGATGAACGAGGCCGCGTAGGCGATCTCGCCGCGCGCTTCCGCGAGCGGCTTGCCTTGTTCGCGCGTCATCAGCGCGGCCAGCGCCTCCTGGTTCGCCATGATGAGCTCGAACCAGTTGCGCAACAGGCGCGCGCGCTCTTTGGCCGTGGTGGCGCGCCACGTGGAGAAGGCGCGTTGCGCGGCCTCGATGGCCGCGCGGGTTTCGCTTGCGCCCATGTTCGGCACGCTCGCGATGCGCTCGCCCGTGGAAGGGTTATGGACGTCGAGTGTGGCGCCGTCGTCGGCGTCGCGCCACTGGCCGTCGATCCAGGCCTGCTCGTGCAGCAGGCCATGATTTTGCAGTGAATTCATGGCGGCCTCTTAGTCCTGGTACTGTTGCGCAAGCAGGTGGTGGAAATGCGCGATGCCGTGCTCGCTCACGCCGCTGCGAGCCTTGTCGACCATGATGCGGCCCTGGCCGCGGTAGCCGCGCGACTTCAGGCCCTTCTGGACGCTTTCCACGAGGCGCAGGTCTTCCGGGCGGAACACGGTGCGATACCACTCGATCAGCTTTTGCTGCTCTTCGGTCGGCTCGTCGTTCAGGAAGTAGATGTCATAGTGCTGGAGCGTGACTTCGGCGCTCATCGGGAATTCGTAGATGACCGTCATGAAGTCGCCGCCGGGCGGCACGTTGAACATCGTGCACGGCCAGGCCCAGTAGCCGCTGAAGTTCGGGTCCTTCACGGAAGGATCGAGCTTGAACGAGCGCTCCGAGGACTGCGCATGGCCGAACTGCAGCGTCCAGTTGCCGTGCAGCGTGTGCGTGTACTGGTCGATCTTCACCGAATCCGAGAAGCCGGGATGAGCCGGGCCGCAGTGGTAGCACTCGAGGTAGTTATCGACGATCGACTTCCAGTTGGCCGGCGTTTCGGTCACGAAGCGCGCGGCCAGCTTGAGGTCGTCGATCACGGGGCACGACTTGCGCAGGCTGGCTTCGAGGCCCGGCAACTGGGCTTCCACGCCTTGTGCGTCCGGGTTCAGGTTGATGAACACGAAGCCCGCATACTCCTCCACGCGCACCGGCACCAGCGTCGAGTTTGCCTTGTCGAACGATTCCACGTGATCGCAGTTGTTGGCGTGCGCAAGCTCGCCGTCGAGCTTGAACGCCCAGGCGTGGTATGGGCAGGTGATGACGTTCTTCGCCTTGCCGCTGCCTTCCAGCAGCTGGTGGCCGCGGTGCGGACAGACGTTGTAGAAGGCGCGCAGCACCTTGTCCTTGCCGCGCACGAGAAGAATGCTTTCTCCCACCACCTCCCGGGTCGCGTAGGCATTCGGCTCGGCCAGTTCGCTGCGGTGCGCGACGCAGATCCAGGTGTTCTCGAAGATCTTCTTTTCTTCAGCCTTGTAGACCGTTTCGGCGGTGTAGTAACTCGCCGGAAGGGTCCAGGCCAGCTCCGGGTTGGCGCAAAAGTCGGCCGGCAGCTTGGGGAGTTCGGGTTTCGTGTGGAATTCGATCGGGAGATAGGTCATGGGGTTCGCCATACTGAAGTTGATTAACTGTCGGTTACAACAAAACTGTGGGTTAACGAAAATATAAAAGAAAACTGAATGAGGTTGGATCAGGGTTATCCCTCGGAGATGTTCAAAGACGCGCGCTAGCTTGATGCGTAGCGCCTATTCTTCGTGTTAGAAGTCGACGAAGATTGATGCGAGTCATAGCGAATGGGTTTCTTCGCGGACGTCAATAGGAGGATCCGATAGTGAGACGAAGCTCTTCAGGGTGGGTACTATTGTTAACTGAGAGTTTTGAGTTAACCGTAGGATAACCGCGTCGTGTCTGGAAACTGGAACCTTTGGTATCGGGGCCGGCGTGAGGAGCGCTGCCGCGTCGCGCGGCGGCGTTCGAGCCACCCCACTACTGGAGGAGACATGTCCCAAGATGCAATTGCTGACGCGTTGGCCAAAGAGCCCTCGCGCGCCAAATCACGGATCGAATCGCGCTCGATCGACTATGTGCCGCTCGCCGAGCGCAAGGGCAAGGCCTGGCATTTGTGGCCCGTGTGGTTCACGGGCGATGCCAACCTTGCGACCATCGCGGCCGGTGCAATCGGCATCAGCATGGGCGGCAACCTGTTGTGGAGTGCGATCGCCATCGTGCTCGGCAACGTGCTCGGCACCTTCTTCATGGCGTTCCATTCGAGCCAGGGGCCGCAACTCGGGCTGCCGCAGATGATCCAGTCGCGCCCGCAGTTCGGCTACATGGGCGCGTTGCTCGTGTGGGTGGTCGCGCTCGTTACCTATATCGGCTACAACTCCTTCAACCAGCTGATGGCGGGGCAGACCGCGCATCATCTGCTCGGCACCGAACCGCATCTGAGCTACATCGTCTTCACCGTGATCTCGGTCGCGCTCGCGGTATTCGGCTATGACCTGATCCACAAGGCGCAACGCTGGCTCGCGTTCGCGCTACTGGCCGCGCTCACGATCTTCAGCATCGGCATGTGCATGAAGGTGCAGTTCCCCGCGGGCCAGTTGAGCCTTGCCGGCTTCAAGACCACGCCGTTCCTCGTGCAGCTCTTCTCGGCGGCGGCGTACCAGCTCTCGTGGTCCATCTACGTTTCCGACTACTCACGATATTTGCCGCCGAATACGGGCGTGCGCGCCACCTTCTGGTGGACCTTCCTTGGCGCGCTGCTCGGTGGCGTCTGGATGATGCTTGTGGGCACCGCGGCGGCGGCGCTCAACTCGCAGATCGAGATTTCGGATGCGGTCCAGCGTGCGGGCGACATGATTTTTCCGGGCTTCGGCACCGTCACGCTGCTGCTCTCGCTGTTGGGTCTGCTCGCCATTACCGGCCTGAACTTCTACGGCGCCTCGCTCACGCTGCTCAGCATCACCGACTCGTTCAAGCCGCTCAGGTCGAATGCGACCAAGCGCGTGGTGAGCCTCGTCGTGGTGGCCATCGTGGCGACGTCGCTCGCGTTCTCGGCGTCGGACAACTTCATGGGCAAATTCGGCGACTTCCTCGGCATTCTTGGCTATCTGTTCACGCCGTGGACCGCAATCAATCTCGTCGACTTCTTCATCGTGCGTCACTCGCATTACTCGGTGCGCGAGATCTTCAACCCGCGCGGCATTTACGGGCGCTGGAACTGGCGCGGCCTGACCGCCTACGCGGTGGGCTTCGTCGCGATGATTCCGTTTTTCAAGACGGAGCCTTACACGGGGCCGGTCGCCGCTGCGCTGGGCGGCACCGACATCGCCATGCTCGTGGGCCTGCCTGTCGCCGCACTGGTCTATCTGTGGGCCTGCCGCTCGCTCGACATCGAAAAAGAACGCCAGCTCGTGCGCGAAGCTGACCGTGGCCTGAACTGATCCCGCAGCAATCAACACGACAACATGAAATCGATGAATACCATGCGGCTTGCCGCATTGCATGCGGCTGTGCTCGCGCTCGCCGCGCTCCCCATTGCGGCCCGTGCGCAAAGCAGCGTCACGTTCTACGGCATACTCGACGCAGGCGTCACCTATGTGAGTAACGCTGGCGGCTCGTATCAGGTGAAGTTCGACGACGGCGTTTCGTACGGGAACCGCTGGGGCCTGAGGGGCACCGAAGACCTGGGCGGCGGCGTCAAGACGGTTTTCAAACTGGAAAGCGGCTTTCACGTTGGCAACGGCAAGCTCACCAACGGAGGATCGCTGTTCGGCCGCCAGGCTTATGTAGGTTTGCAAAACAACTGGGGCACGCTCACGTTCGGCAACCAGATCGACATGACGCAGGAATTTGTCTACCTGTACAACGTTTCGGCATGGGCGAGCGGCTACGCCATCAACCAGGGCGACTTTGACCGCATGAACGGCGACCATCTGCCGAACGCGGTGAAGTTCATGTCGAACACGGTCGGCGGCTTCCAGTTCGGGGGCATGTACTCGTTCAGCAATACGCCGGGGGAATTCCATACGGGCAGCGCGTGGAGCGTCGGCGCGCAGTATCAGCATGGCGCATTCTCGATGGGCGCGGCCTATACGCAGTTGAACAACCCGTCGGGCATCTACGCATTCGACCCCTACGCAATGATCGGCGTGCACACGTTCTTCGGCAGGCCTACAGTAAGCGTCGATCCGGCCACGGGCACCGTCACCTCGCTCTACGCGGATACGCCTTTCCCGGTGGACAAGCAGGGCGCCTTCGGCGTGGGTGCGAGCTACGCACTCGGCAATGTCACGCTGATGGGCGCTTTTACGTATACGCAGCTCAAGGCGTTTGGTGAGAGCGAGCACATGCAGGTTGCCGAGGGCGGCGCGAACTGGCAGATCACGCCCGCGGCAAGTCTCGTGGGCGGCTACCAGTACACGCACTTCGAGGGCCACCACTGGAATCAGCTTTCGGTGGGCGCGCATTACCTGCTTTCGAAGCGCACGGACGTGTATATCTCTGGCGACTGGCTCAAGGCCTCGCAGGGCGTGGATGCGGTGATCGGCTATAGCTTCACGCCTTCTTCCACGACCACGCAAGCCGACGTGCGCATCGGCATGCGCCATTCGTTCTGATGAAGCTGCCGGCTTCACCAGAGCTGGACGACCTGCGGGTTTTCTGCATGGTTGCCCGCAAGTCGAGCTTCAGCGCGGCCGCCGAGGCACTTTCCGCCTCGGCGGCTTACGTGAGCAAGCGAGTGGGCATACTCGAATCGAGTCTCGGCACGCGGTTGTTGCACCGCTCGACGCGCCGCGTGGCAATCACGACGGCGGGCGAGCGCGTGTACTCCTGGGCCGAAAAAATCCTCGACGACGTGGACCAGCTCGTCGAGGACGTCTCCAGCACGCGGCACATCCCGCGCGGCACGTTGCGCGTGTCGAGCAGCTTCGGCTTCGGCCGGAAATTCGTCGCGCCGGCGCTGGCGGCCTTGTCGGACCAGTATCCGCAACTGAACGTGCAGCTCGATTTGTTCGACCGCGTAATCGATATCGTGGGCGAGGGCTTCGATCTCATCGCATCGGCGACGACATCGCGGGCCATCTCATAGGAACCTTCAATTCTATTCGCTTCACTATGTACAGCAAGCCTTCCGTTGTTTCAAACCCAACACCTGCCTTCGTCGCTCGGCAGGTTTGTTCTGGTTGTGCAACGATAGCCGTGCTATTCGCACCTGTCTGAAGACTTTGGACAACCCAACGGGGAGGGTACATGAGAGAAGACGCCACGACGCTGTATGTCGCTTCAGAGGACATTGAAACAGCGCTAGACCTGCTCGAGAGCGTTGAGGTCGAGGTCGGATTCGACAACGATGATCCGGAGAGCATCGAGCAGGCGATTCTAGCCGTCGAGGAGGCGATCAATACCCGCCTGATGGGCCATCGGGGCGATGTACGGATTGAATCAGCGATCCTTCGCGTCAAGTTCGACTTCCGGTGCGCAATCCTCGATCAAGCCTCGTCCGATGACGCTGATGATGAGGCCATCAACTGCATCCACACCCTCCATTGAACATTGCTGGCCCACTTGATCCGTTCGCCAGAGGAAAGCGAGTGGGCCACGGCTTAGCGCCATCTTCGGCACGAAAAGTACTACAAGGGCTTCCCCGTTGAGCGCAAGCTCAATCGCGGATTTACGTTGGTGCTTTGCCGTTGCCTGCGTTGCGTGAGAAGGTGAAGGACTGCAGAACTACAAACGGTCATTGTGGGCCAGTGGCCCGGACCCTGATGAAAGACGCGCGCGGGGACCTCGCTCGATTATCGGGATTGAAGTCCCAGTACTTTTCGCAGGTACGCCCCGGGCGGGGCCAACCCGCTTCACATCACCGCTGGCAGTGCAAAGTGATCTTCTGTCTGGTCATGGTCAGATGGCGCTACGGTGTGGATGTCGGTGTTTTAACCGGCAGATGGATCATGTTTGAAGTCATCGCCGTATCTCAACAGGGCCCACGCCATCCTCGCGTTCTTGGCAGCAAGAGCCACCGCAGTGCGCCAATAGTCGCGGCGGCAAGTGCAACATCGCCCGCACCGTTGCGGATTGCGCTTGAGACGGCGCGAGGCGGCCTGAGCGTTTCGTTCGTGAAGCGCCGCGGCCCGCATCGCGATGACCCCGTCTTCGTTGCACTGTCTCCGCGCCGCCCGTCGATCAGGTGGCTTCGCGCACCGCGCGCAGGAACTGCTGCGTGCGTTCGTGCTGCGGCGACGCGAAGAACTGCTGCGGCGGCGCCTGCTCGATGATCTTGCCTTGCGAGAAGAAGCACACGCGGTCCGCGAATTCCTTCGCGAAGCCCATCTGGTGCGTGACCATCAGCATCGTCAGGTTGTGCTCCGCGCCGAGGCGGCGCACGACGTTCAGCACTTCGCCGCACAGTTCGGGGTCGAGCGCCGACGTCACTTCGTCGAACAGCATCACCTTCGGGCGCATCGCGAGCGCCCGCGCAATCGCGACGCGCTGCTGCTGGCCGCCCGACAACTGCGACGGGTAGTGATCGCACTTGTTCGACAGGCCGACCATCGACAGCAGTTCGCGGGCGCGCTCGACGGCGTCGCGCCGGCTCATGCGCAGCGTGCGCATCGGCGCTTCGATCGTGTTCTGCAACGCGGTCATGTGCGGGAACAGGTTGAAGCTCTGGAACACCATGCCGATCTTGCTGCGCACCGCACGGACATGGCGGTCGTTCGCCGGCACCAGCCCGCCGTTGCGGCGCATGTGCGTGAGCGGCTCGCCGTCCACTTCGATCATCCCCGAGGTCAGCGGGTCGAGTGTCATCAGCACGCGCAGCAGCGTGGACTTGCCGGAGCCGCTCGGCCCGATGATCGCGACTTTCTCGTTGCGCGCGATGTCGAGGTCCAGCTCGTCCAGCACGGTCAGCGTGCCGTAGCGTTTCGTTACGCCGCGAAAGCGCACCATCGGCTGGTCGTGCTGGGCCTCGGCCAACTGACCGAGGGCGGGGTCGAGATCCCGTTTCATCTGCTTCTCCTGAATTTGCATGGCCGTGTCGTCCGTTGTGGCGCTCGGGGTGCGGCTCACGGCAGTCTGACGCGCCGTTCCAGATGCCGTATCCCCGAGGCGAACGTGATGCTGATGACGAGAAAGAACAGCCCCGTCATCGTGATCGGTTCGAGGTAGCGGAACGTTTCCGATCCGATATTTTTTGCCTGCTGCATCAGTTCAACGACGGTGATGGCCGACAGCACCGGCGTGTCCTTGAACATGGCGACGAGGTAGTTGCCGAGCGCCGGAATGACCGGCCGGATCGCCTGCGGCAGGATCACGTCGCGATAGGTGCGCGAACGCGAGAGCGACAGCGCGCACGCCGCTTCCCACTGGCCGCGCGCGACGCCGTTCAGCCCGGCGCGGTACACCTCCGAGACGTAGCACGCGTAATGCACCGCGATGCCGATCGTGCCCGCGGTCAGCGCGGTCATCGTAAGGCCGTAGAGCGGCGCGACGTAAAACAGCACGTACACCTGGATCAGCAGCGGCGTGCTGCGGATGAATTCGACGACGAACGCGGTCGAGCGCGAAACGGTGCGCACCGGGCTGCGCCGCAGCAGGGCGAGCACGAGACCGAGCACGAGCGCGATCGCGAAGCCGACCAGCGTGATGCCGATCGTGTACAGGCAGGCATGCAGCAGCGCGGGTGTGATCTGCAGCGCGTAGCCGATGTCGAAAAGCTGGCTCATCGTGCGACTCCCTGCAGGATGCCGTGGCTCACACGGCGTTCGACGCGGCGCATCAGCAGCACCAGCGCCTGCGCGATCACGAAGTAGATGAGCAGCGTGAGCGCGAAAATTTCGGCGGTCTTGAAGGTGGCCTCGTCGAGCTGGCGCGCGCGGAACGTGAGGTCCGAGAGCGTGATCAACGAGACGAGCGAGGTGCCCTTGATCAATTCGATCATCAGGTTCGTGGCAGGCGGCAGCGCGTTGATCATGGCCTGCGGCAGCACCACGCGAAAAAGCCGCGTGCGCGCCGACATGTACAGCGCGAGCGCTGCTTCATACTGGTCGCCCGGTACGGACCGCAGCGCGCCGCGCAGGATTTCCGAACCGTAGGCGCCGTAGTGCAGTCCGAGCCCGACTACGGCGACCGTGAACGGCGTCAGCTCGATGTGGAACGGCGGCAGCGGCAGCACGAAGAAGAACCAGAAGAGCTGCACGAGCAGCGACGTGCCGCGGAACACCTCGACGTAGGCGTTGGCGATCCAGCGCACCGCGCGCCACGGTGCGGCGCGCAGCACGGTGGCGAGGCTCGCCATCACGATCGCGAGCACGATCGCGAAAGCCGCGATGCTGATGGTGAGCCCGGCGCCTTTCAGCAGCAGCGGCATTAATTCGTTGAGGTCACCCATGTCGTCTCCTTGCCTGCGATGACGGTTGGCGGTGCCGTGCGCGGCGCGTCGCGAAGAACGCACTGCGCACGGCGCGTTATGCGTGTTCGCTTAACCGCCGCACAATTGCGCGGCGGTCTTGTTCGTCACATTCGACTTGTCGAAGCCGAACGGCGCGACCGTCGACAGATGGTCCGGCGTGCCGAGCCATGCATGCAGTTGCTTGTTGACGGCGTCGCGCAGATCCGTGTCTTCGGGGCGGAAGGCGAGTGCGCCGTACCCTGTGTGCTTCGGATCGTCGCTGAACTGCTGGATCGCTTCGACCTGGTCCGACGCCTTCGCGGCGAGGTCCTTCATCGTCAGCGCGGTGCCGGCCGCGGCATCCGCGCGGCGAGCGCGCACGGCTTGCAGTTGCGCGGTCGTGTCGGGCACCTGGAGCAGCTGCGCATCTTTTACGCCCGAATCGCGCGCATAGCCGAACTCGACCGAACCGGCCATTACCGCGAGCTTCACGTCCGGGTTTTTGCTGACGTCCGCATAGCTGTGCAGCTTTTTCGGGTTGCCCGGAAGCGTGAGCAGCGTGTCGTGGATCTGATACTGCGGGTCGGCGAACGCGACCTGCTTGCAGCGCTCGGGCGTCACGTACATGCCGGCTGCGATCACGTCGAAGCGTCCGGCGCGCAGGCCCGGAATCAGCGAACCCCATTCGGTCAGCACCGCATCGACCTTTTTCACGCCGAGCTTTGCAAAAATCTTGCGCGCGATTTCCGGCGATTCGCCGGTGACCGTGCCGTCCGGCGTCGTGTACGCGAACGGTTTTTCGTTCGCGTAGCCGATGCGGACTTCGCCGGTGCGCTGAATGCGCTGCAACGTGGTTTCCGCGTGTGCCGCCATGGCGGCTGCGCCGGCGGCGATGCACAGTGCGCCGAATGCGCTGATCGCGCGGAGTGCTGGCTTCAGTTTCATATCGATTCGTTCCCGTAGTGGTACGTCGCGTTTGAAGTATGTCGCCGCCCGCTACCGGCAGGCTTGCGGCTAGTGGAAAACCCTTGTCCAGCAAGGACTTCGCAGGGGCGGGTCCGCAGACATGGACTGAGCATACAAAGCCATATTTTTGTTCCCGATTGCTCTAGGACAATAATTTTCAGGCGCGCTTTTGGGTGACCATGAGTGCAAGTCGAAGGAGAGAGAACGTGGCGGGTAGGGCGAACGATCGGGTAGCGGCGAGCTGGCGCGAAGCGGTGGGCGCAGCGCATGGCGCCGAATCCAAATACAAGCGGCTCGTGAAGGCCATTGCAGGCGACATCGAAAGCGGCGCGCTCGGCGCCGGCGCACGGCTCGCGCCGCAGCGCGAAGTGGCGGCGGAACTCGGCATCAGCGTGCAGACGGTTACGAACGCTTACAAAGAACTGGAGCGACAAGGGCTGATCCGCTGCGAAGTCGGGCGCGGCAGCTTCGTCGCCGCGCGCGTGACGGAGTCGATGTCGAACTACATTCTCGATACGAGCGAGCGCGAGATCGTCGATTTCTCGATCGCGCGAATCGTGCACACGCCCGAGCACGACGCTAGCTGGCGCGAGGTGTGCGCGACGCTCGCCACGCTCGACGATCAGCCGTGGATCCGCTCGTTCCGGCCCATCGCGGGTTTCGAGCATCACCGCCAGGCGGGCGTTGCATGGCTCGCATCGCTGAACATGCCCGCGCAGGCGGACACGTTGCTCATCACCAACGGCGCCGCGCACGGCATCTTTCTCGCGCTCGCCACGACGGTCGGCCCCGGTGATACGGTGCTGTGCGAAAGCCTCACCGATCACGGCGTGATCGGCTCCGCGAACGTGCTGGGGTTTACGCTGAAAGGACTCGAAGTCGACGAGTACGGCATCCGGCCCGAGCACTTCGAGGAGATGTGCGACAGCGAGCGGATCAGCGCGCTCGTCTGCACGCCGACGCTGAACAATCCGACCGTATCGATGATGCCGGACTCGCGGCGCCGCGCGATTGCGCGCATCGCCGACCGTTATGGCGTGTACGTGATCGAGGACGACGTGTACGGCGCGCTGCCCGCGAAGGCGGCGACACCGATCGCGAGCCTGATTCCGGAGCTCGCGTTCTACAGCACGAGCATGACGAAGTCGGTGTTGACGGGGCTCCGCACCGGCTACCTCGCGATGCCGCGCCGGCTCGCGCTGCGCACGGAGAGCGTGCTGCGCGTGAGCAGCTGGATGGCGACGTCGCCGATTGCGGAGATTGCGACGCGCTGGATCGTGGACGGCACCGCGAAGCGGCTCGTCGCGCTTCAGCGCGAGCGGCTAGCGGTACGCCAGGCGATGGTGCGCGCATCGCTCGGCGAATATGTGCTCGGCAGCCATCCGCAGGCGCTGTCCGTGTGGCTGCGTGTGCCCGATTACTGGCAGGCCGATCGCGTGGTGCGCGAGCTGCGCAACCGGCAGATCGCAATCACGTCGCCGGACCCGTTCCTCGTCGGCAGCACGCCGCGGCCGAACGCGGTGCGGCTGTGCGTCGGCGCGGAAGTGAGCGATGCCGCGTGCAAGGCGGCGTTCGACACGATTGCCGAGGTGTTCGAACAGTACCCGCATCTGAACGATTTCATGTAGCGCAGCAACGCCCGCGAATCGGCGGGCGCGGATTGTACCAGTACATTCGAAAGGCAATCTGGCGACATTAGACTGGGCCGCACTGAAACATTTCCCAAGTCGTGCGCCTCATGTCTTCACTCACGCTTGCCGACGTCTACCGCGCGCGCCAGAGGCTTGCCGGGCGCGTCGCGCCTACGCCGCTCGTCGCGTCCGCATCGCTCACCGAACGCTCCGGCGTGCCCGTCTACCTGAAGCTCGAAACCGTCCAGCCGACCGGCAGCTTCAAGCTGCGCGGCGCGACCAACGCGCTCGCCCAACTCGCGCAAGAGGGCGTGAGGCGCGTCGTCACCGCATCGACTGGCAATCATGGCCGCGCGCTCGCCTATGCGGCGCACGCGCTCGGCATCGAGGCGGCCGTGTGCATGTCGGCGCTCGTGCCGCAAAACAAGGTTCGCGCGGTCGCCGCACTCGGCGCGCGCATCGTGATCGCCGGGCACAGCCAGGACGATGCGCAGATCGAAGCGCAACGCCTCGTGCGCAAAGAAGGCTACGCATTCGTCCCGCCATTCGACGATGCGCGCGTCATCGCGGGCCAGGCGACGATCGGCCTGGAGATTCTCGAAGCGCTGCCCGATGCGGCGACGCTCATCGTGCCGCTGTCCGGGGGCGGCCTTTTCAGCGGCGTCGCGTTCGCCGCGAAGGCGATCCGGCCGGACGTCACGATGATCGGCGTGTCGATGGCGCGCGGCGCCGCGATGCACGCCAGCCTCGCGGCGGGCAAGCCGGTGCCGGTCGACGAACTCGAAACGCTCGCCGATTCGCTCGGCGGCGGCATCGGCCTCGACAATCGCCATACCTTCGCGATGACACGCGCATTGATCGACGATGTCGTCCTGCTCGACGAGGCGTCGATCGCGCGCGGCATCGTGCACGCCTACCGCGAAGAGCGCCTGGTGGTCGAAGGCGCGGCGGCGGTCGGCATCGCCGCGCTGCTCGACGGGCGCATCGGACACATCGAACGCCAGGCGGACAGCAGCGATACCGCCGGCCCGATCGTCGTGGTGCTGAGCGGCGCGAACATCGACATGGCGCAGCACCTGCGCATCATTTCGGATAACTGATATGCGTTTGCCGATCACACTCCTGAACGAGGCGCAACTGCGCGCGCTCGTGCCGCTCGACGTCACCGCCATCGACCAGGTCGAATCGGCGTTCGTGTCGCTCGCGACCGAGGCGGTCGCGATGCCGCCGATCCTGAATCTCGCGCTGCCGGAGCACAACGGCGAGGTGGACGTGAAGACCGCGTACCTGCCGCGCTTCGACAGCTTCGCGATCAAGGTGAGCCCCGGCTTTTTCGACAACCCGTCGCTCGGTCTGCCGAGCCTGAACGGGCTGATGCTCGTGTTATCGGCGCGCACCGGCCTGACCGAGGCTGTGCTGCTCGACAACGGCTATCTGACCGCGGTGCGCACCGCGGCAGCCGGCGCCGTGGCCGCGCGCTGGCTCTCGCGCCGCGACGCGAAGCACGCGGCGATCATCGGCGCGGGCGAGCAGGCGCGCCTGCAATTGAAGGCGCTGATGCTCGTGCGCAACATCGAATCGGTCAGCGTCTGGTCGCGCGACGTGGCGCAGGCCGAACGCTACGCAGCGGACATGAGCCGCGCATACAACCTGCTCTGCACGGTGGCCGGCTCGGTGCACGAAGCGCTCGCGCACGCGGACGTCGCGGTGACGGCCACCCCGAGCCGCGAGCCGCTCGTTGGCGCGCACGACCTGCACGCGGGCCTGCACGTGACCGCGATGGGCTCCGACGCCGAGTACAAGACGGAAATTTCGCCGCTGGTGTTCCGCGCGGCGCACTACATCTGCGACCGGCTTTCGCAGACGCGCGTGCTCGGCGAGCTTTCGCATGCGATCCGCGCGGGCGTCGTAGCCGCCGACGCAGACTTCCCCGAACTCGGCGACGTGATCGCCGGACGCCGCGAGGGCCGCACGCGTGCGGACGAAATCACGATTTGCGATCTGACCGGCACCGGCGCGCAGGACACCGCGATTGCGGCGCTCGCGCTGCAACGCGCCCGCGCGAAGGGCGCCGGAACGATTTTCGATAACCATTCTTGACAACGTCAGGCACTGAGAGGGAACGATGTCAGCAATTGAAGAAGGGCAGGGGGCAGCATCCGGGCCTCGCCTCGCATTCGAGCGAAGCGAGTACGATGCCCGGATCGCCAAAACGCGCAGCGCGATGCAGAAGGCGGGCATCGAACTGCTGATCGTCACGGATCCGACCAACATGGCGTGGCTCACGGGCTACGACGGCTGGTCGTTCTACGTGCACCAGTGCGTGCTGGTGCCGATGCAAGGCGAGCCGGTGTGGTACGGGCGCGGCCAGGACGCGAACGGCGCGAAGCGCACCGCGTTCCTCGCGCACGACAACATCATCGGCTATCCCGACATCTACGTGCAGTCGCCGGTGCGCCATCCGATGGACTACCTGTCCACCGAGGTGATCGCCGCGCGCGGCTGGGAGCGCCTCACGATTGGCGTCGAACTGGACAACTACTACTTCAGCGCGGCCGCGTATGCCTCGCTGCAGAAGCATCTGTCGAACGCGCGCTGGGCCGATGCGACCGCGCTCGTGAACTGGCAGCGCGCGGTGAAGTCGCCGCGCGAGATCGAGTACATGCGCGTCGCCGCGCGCATCGTCGAGAAGATGCACGCGCGCATTCTCGATGTCATCGAGCCGGGCATGAAGAAGAACGAGCTCGTCGCGCAGATCTACGACGCGGGCATCACCGGCGCCGACGGTTTCGGCGGCGACTATCCGGCCATCGTGCCGCTGTTGCCGACCGGCGCCGACGCCGCTGCGCCGCACCTGACCTGGGACGACTCGAAGTTCGAACAGAACGCGGGCACGTTCTTCGAAATCGCCGGCTGCTATCGCCGCTATCACTGCCCGCAGTCGCGCACCGTGTATCTCGGCAAGCCGCCGAAGCACTTCATCGAAGGCGAGAAAGCGGTCGTCGAAGGCATCGAGGCCGGGCTCGCCGCCGCGAAGCCGGGCAACCGCTGCGAGGACATCGCGAACGCGTTTTTCGCGGTGCTCGCGAAGTTCGGCATCGAGAAAAACAGCCGCTGCGGCTATCCGATCGGCGCGAGCTATCCGCCGGACTGGGGCGAGCGCACGATGAGCCTGCGTCCCGGGGACCGCACCGTCCTCGAACCCGGCATGACGTTCCACTTCATGCCGGGCCTCTGGCTCGACGACTGGGGCCTCGAAATCACCGAGAGCATCCTGGTTACCGATACGGGCGTCGAGACCTTCTGCACCACGCCGCGCAAACTGTTCGTGAAGGAGTAAGCCGATGCGAGCGTCACCGATAACGCCCACCGTCGATTTCGATAGGGACGGCGAGCAGCACGGCTTTTTGAAGCTGCCGTACTCGCGCGACGATTCCGCGTGGGGGGCCATCATGATTCCGGTCACCGTGATCCGCCGCGGCGAAGGCCCGACCGTGCTGTTGACGGGCGGCAACCACGGCGACGAGTACGAAGGACCTGTGGCGCTGTCGAAGCTCGCCGGCTCGCTGAGAGCGGCCGACGTGCGCGGGCGCGTAATCATCGTGCCGTTCATGAACTACCCGGCGTTTCGCGCGGGCCGGCGCACGTCGCCGATCGACGCGGGCAACCTGAACCGCAGCTTCCCCGGCAAGCCGGACGGCACGGTCACCGAGAAGATCGCCGATTACTTCCAGCGCTATCTGCTGCCGATGGCCGATTACGTGCTCGACATCCACGCGGGCGGCCGCACGCTCGACTTCGTGCCGTTCGCGGCGATCCACGTGCTGTCCGACCGCGATCAGGAAGCCCGCTGCGCGCGCGCGATGCGCGCGTTCGGCGCACCGTACTCGATGCAGATGCTCGAACTCGACAGCGTCGGCCTGTTCGACAGCGCCGTGGAAGAGGCGGGCAAGGTGTTCGTCTCGACGGAGCTGGGCGGCGGCGGCACGTCGACTGCGGCGAGCGTCGCAATCGCCGAGCGCGGGGTGCGCGGCTTTCTCGCACATGCCGGTGTGCTCGCGCAAGCGTCGAACGAAGCGGCTCCCGTTTCGGACGCCGCGCGCACGACGACGCTGCTCGACATGCCCGACGGCGACTGCTTCACGACGAGCGAGCATCACGGCCTGCTGGAGATGTGCCGCGACCTGGGCGAGATGGTCGAGAAGGGCGACGTGCTCGCGCGGATTCACGACGTGAGCCGCACGGGCGCCGCGCCCTTCGACTACGTTGCGAAGCGCGCGGGATTGCTGGCCGCGCGGCACTTCCCGGGCCTCGTGCAGGCGGGCGACACGGTCGCGGTGGTCGCGCACGTCGTCGAACGCAACATCCCCGTGGCGGCGTGACTTGATCAAGCTCGATCGCTACGACCTCGCCATCCTGCGCATTCTCGCGCGCGACGGCCGGATCACGAAATCGAAGCTCGCCGAGGAGGTGAATCTGTCGATTTCGCCGGCCTGGGAGCGCGTGCGCAAGCTCGAAGAGAGCGGCGTGATCCGCGGCTATCGCGCGGACATCGACTGGGCGGGCGCGTTTCGCGGCAGCCGCATCGTCGTCGAGGTGACGCTCGCGCGTCATACCGCGCACGACATGCGGCGCTTCGAGGAGCGCATCGTTTCTGCACCCGAAGTAAGGCATTGCTATGCGACTGGCGGCGGCGTCGATTACGTGCTGCACGTGATGTCTCGCGACATCGACCATTACCAGCGTTTCGTCGACGCGCTCCTCATGGAGGATATCGGCATCGAGCGCTACTTCACGTACATCGTCACGAAGATCGTGAAGAACGCCCCGGACGGCGTACCGGACTGGGACTGAAAGATTTTCTGCAACGTCGGCGCGCAAAGAGAAAAAACCGCGTGCGGCACGGCGTAAAGCCGAAATTTCGCAAGCCGCATTTGCGAAAGAATGAGGCTCATGACGTCGCTACGTTATCGAGGAGGAGACGACATGCTGCCCGGACACCCCGTCCTTTTCAAATCGCTGTGCTACATGGATGGCCGCTGGATTCACAGCGACACCGCCGCGACAGTCGCCGTGCAAAACCCCGCCGATCAAAGCGTGATCGGTCACGTGCCGATGCTCGAACGCGCGCAGATCGTCGCGGCCGTCGACGCCGCGCAACGCGCGTTCGAATCGTGGCGCTGGGTGCCTCAGCAGCGCCGCAGTGCGGTGCTGCTGCGCTGGCACGAACTGATTCTGCGCCACCTCGAAGACCTCGCCGCGCTGCTGTCGCTCGAACAGGGCAAGCCGCTCAATGAATCGCGCGGCGAAATCCGCTACGCGGCGAGCTTCGTCGAGTGGTTCGCGAACGAAGCGAAGCGTCTCGCGGGACGCACGATTCCGACGCACATCGACGGCGCGCATCTCGGCACGCTGATGGAACCGGCTGGCGTCGCCGCGCTCATCACGCCGTGGAATTTCCCGGTCGCGATGATCACCCGCAAGGCGGCCGCCGCCATCGCGATCGGCTGCACGACCGTCGTGAAGCCCGCGCACGAAACGCCGTTTTCGGCGCTCGCGCTGGCGCAACTCTCGGAAGAAGCTGGCTTCCCGGCCGGCGTGTTCAACGTCGTGCTCGGCGAACCGCAGATGGCGATGGAAACGCTCGTGTCCGACACACGCGTGCGCGCGGTGAGCTTCACCGGCTCGACGCGCGTTGGTGGCCTCGTCACGCAGGCAGCTGCGCAGGCGGGCATCAAGAAGGTCGCGCTCGAACTCGGCGGCAACGCGCCGTTCATCGTGACCGAAGACGCGGACCTCGAACAGGCGGTGAAGGTTGCCGTCGGAGCGAAGTTCCAGACGTCGGGCCAGGATTGCTGCGCGGCGAACCGCATTTTCGTCGCGCGTGCGCTGTACGAAGCGTTCGTCGAACGCTACGCGGCAGCCGTGTGCGCGCTGAAGACCGGCCCGGCGTTCGAGGAGGGCGTCGACGTCGGCCCGCTCATGCATCAGGCTGCGTTCGACACGACCGTCGCACGCGTCGCCGATGCGCGCGAGAAGGGCGCACGCATTCTCGCCGGGGGCAAGCCGCACGCACTCGGCGGCTGGTTCTACGAACCGACCGTGATCGCCGATGCCCGGCCCGGCATGCGCGTCTACGACGAGGAAAACTTCGCGCCGATTTCGGCGGTCTGCGCATTCGATACGCTCGACGAAGTGGTCGCGAAAGCAAACGACACCGAATACGGACTTGCCGCGTATGTCTGCGCGAACCGTATCGACACGATCTTCCAGCTCGTGCGGCGGCTCGACTTCGCGATGGTGTCCGTCAATGGCGTGAAGTTCACTGGCGCGCCCATCCCGTTCGGCGGCATGAAGGCATCGGGCCTCGGCCGCGAAGGCGGCGCGGAAGGCTTCGAGCCGTTCACCGAAACCAAATATTTCTGCCTTGGCAACCTTGGCCTGCCGCTCACGGCGACGGCCTGAACCTACATCAGGAGCACCATCATGACCCGATCGCTCGACGCACTGTTCGAACAGGACCGCACACACTTCATGCACCCCTCCACGCACGCGTACGATCACGCGTCCGGCGCGCTGCCGGGCAAGATCATCCGCGGCGCGAAAGGCATCCGCATCGAAGACCATCAAGGCAAGCAGTACATCGACGCTTTCGCGGGCCTGTACTGCGTGAACATCGGCTATGGCCGCACCGAAGTGGCCGAAGCCATCTACGAGCAAGCGAAGCAGCTCGCGTATTACCACACGTATGTGGGCCACTCGTCGGATGCGATCATCGAACTGTCCTCGCGCATCATCGACTGGGCGCCCGCCGGCATGAAGAAGGTTTACTACGGGATGTCCGGCTCGGATGCGAACGAAACGCAGATCAAGATCGTCTGGTACTACAACAACGTACTCGGCCGCCCGAACAAGAAGAAGATCATCTCGCGCGATCGCGGCTATCACGGCTCGGGCATCGTGACCGGCAGCCTGACCGGGCTGCCGAGTTTTCATCAGCACTTCGACCTGCCGGTCGAGCGCGTGAAGCACACCATTTGCCCGCATTGGTATCGCAAGGCGCCCGCCGGCATGAGCGAAGCGCAGTTCGTCGCGTACTGCGTCGAGGAACTCGAAAAGCTGATCGCGCGCGAAGGCGCGGACACGATCGCCGCGTTCATCGGCGAGCCGGTGATGGGCACGGGCGGCATCATCGCGCCGCCGCAAGGCTACTGGGCCGCGATTCAGGACGTGCTCAAGAAGCATGACATCCTGCTGATCGCCGACGAAGTCGTGTGCGGTTTCGGCCGTATCGGCTCGAAGATGGGCTCGCAGCATTTCGACATGCAGCCGGACCTGATCACTGTCGCGAAAGGATTGACGAGCGCGTATGCGCCGCTGTCCGGCGTGATCGTCGGCGAAAAGGTGTGGGACGTGATCGCGCGCGGCTCGCAGGAACACGGCCCGATGGGGCACGGCTGGACGTACTCGGGACACCCTGTGTGCGCGGCAGCGGCGCTCGCGAACCTCGACATCCTCGAACGCGAGAACCTGACGCGCAATGCGGCGGAAGTCGGCGCGTATTTCGGCCAGCAATTGCACGCGGCGTTCGACAATCATCCTTTCGTCGGCGAAGTGCGTAGCATCGGCATGCTCGCGGCGCTGGAGTTCATGGCGGACAAGGACGCGCGCAAGCCGTTTGACGCCGCGCTGAAAGTCGGTCCGCAAGTGTCGGCGGCAACGCTGCAACGGGGCGTGATTGCGCGCGCGATGCCGCACGGCGACATCCTCGGTTTCGCGCCGCCGCTCGTGATGACGCGCGCTGAAGCGGACGAGATCGTCGGAATCGTGAAGGAAGCAGTCGACGAAGTGGCGGAGCGCACGCTGGCTGTGGCGGGGTAACGCTGGTGGGCGGTGGCGGGCCGGGTGGTTGCAGCTTTGCCCGTGGTGCCGGCTGCCGCCGCCCGCGCATGTTCGTTGTGCGATCGAGCTTACCTGCAATGCCGTGGCGTTTCTCGTGAGCGGCAAGCGGGTCGTGTTGATCAAGCGCGCCGTCGAAGGCAGGAATCGCGGCGCGCCTGGTCACGTTGTCCGGTTTGCGGACGTTGCCTGGCTGGGACATCTGGTGGCTCTATGCGACGCGACGCTGGGTTGCCCCACACGCAGGCTGGAGGTACCATTTTAAATAGATAGCATGATCGCATTTCAATACGCATTCCTTATTGTGTGAATGCACGTCGCCAAAAGTGCATCTGGTCATCCGGTCACTATCGCCCAGTTCAACGCCGGCGAAAGAGCGGATGCAGAGACGCAGCAACCGAACACCGTTGGCCGCACCCATCTGTCTTTGTTAAGCGTCGAAGCTTCCGGATTTTCTGGCAGAAGCTATGTCGATAACTTCCGCATCTCTTCGATCAGGTCCCGCTTGCCCTCAAACCCGATCCCCGGCAAATCCGGCAGCGTCACGTAACCGTCTTCGACTTTCACTCCATCGGGAAAGCCACCGTACGGCAGGAAAAGATCCGGATGTTGGTGCTCGCAGTTTTTGCTAGCCATGACCACGGATTTTGGGAGTGGACGAAAAGTGAGGGAGCGTACGGTTCAGCGTCGAACAGACTCAGACGACCTGAAATGCGGAAAACGCTTCAGGAAACAGCGCTCCAATCTACCGTCAAGCAGCTCGACGCGAGTCTGCAGCAGATAATGCGCTCCCTTCATGGACCAGCGCATCTGTTGTCGCTTTGACAGGCGGCGATTGACCAAGTGATTCATGACCGATTCCGCTGATGCCGACGAAACGCGGCGTCCCTCCATACGGGCCTGCTGGTAGTCGACAAGGTCTCGCTGGTTGTTTTCCAGGAACGAGCGTATCCCGTTGATTATGTGAAGCTTGGCGGGATCCTGGAGAATTTCCCGGCCAAGCGCGCGGCGTCGTGTCGTTCGTGCACGGCAGCGGCAGCAGCGCGGCTGAAAGTAGCGGACGGTGTCGCCGAGTCGCAGATTCCCGACAGCGCCGATGCTGCGGTCGACCATCAAATCGTATGGCTCGCCATTGTCTTCGAACAGCGTGATGCTGACGCGGCCGGTGTCGATCGCAATGACGACCGCATTCGCATCCTCGGGTTTGCCGTCCCGGCGTTCGTCGCGGCCGCGTCGCCGGACGTCACAAGTGCCGGTGCCGCGCCGACAAGGAAACTGTATCGCCATCCACGTTTCAAGGTGACTTCTCCGCTGTTTTCCGCAAGCGCATATTTGCCGACGTTACCGGCGCCTCGACGGTGACGGCATTTGACCGCCTGGGAGCGTTGCAGGGCTTGACTTGCATCAATTCCTTCGCCGCCGCTTCGCCGAATCATGCGCATACGGGGGGCGCTTCAGCTAGCGCAGCCCCTGCATCCGTGAATTTGCGAGAAAGAAATCCCGGTGGGCGATGGAGGAAGACATGATCAAGAATGTGGGTACTGCTGAAAAGATTCGGGCAGAAATTCTGCGCCGGGTTCAAGAGGATGCCGATCTTGGTGACAGCTGCCGTGATTGCGACATTTCGATTCCGCGCAAGGTCGATCCAGTGGAGAACGGGGGGTGCAATTGGATCGTCGACGAGTTTCCAGGGGTTGCGCAGGAGTGTATGGCGCCTTTGAAAGCCGTGATCGGCGAAATGATGCGCGAATATGAACTGTCCTGAGCCTTTGCGGGACCTGCGTTCGCAATCCTCTGCGCAGGTCGGTACGTGCCTGGCCGGAGAGCGACGTGTCCAGCATTTTTCCGACTGCTCCCGCGCCGTAGGGGCGCGCCATGATCCAGCTAGTTGAGAGCCGCGTCATGAACCTGCTGCACTATCAGACGCTGGTGGCGAGCAAGGCAGCACGCATCGTGCTGGCGGCGCGCGGCAATCAACTCGTCGACTTTGGGCTACGGCGCGCGCACCGGTGCCGAGGCCGGCCTCCTCTCGGCGCGAGCCAGCTATCTGGCCGGATTCACCGGCACCGCGCCACAGCTCGCGGGCGCGCTCTGGGGCATACCCACGTTTGGGACGATGGCCCATTCGTATGTTCAGGCGCACCGCAGAGAACTCGACGCATTCGAGCACTTCGCGCGAGCGCAGCCGCACAACGCCACGCTCCTCATCGATACCTACGACACGGAAGCGGCGGCCGGCACGGTGGTCGAGCTCGGGCGGCGATTGGCATGCGATGGCATTTCCATCCGGGGCGTGCGGCTCGACAGCGGCGATCTTGCCACGCACGCCAGGCAGGTACGCGCGATTCTCGACGAAGGCGGCATGCAAGACACGACGATTTTCGCGAGCGGAAATCTCGACGAATACCTTTTGCGCGACCTGATCCAATGCGGTGCGCCAATCGATGGCTTTGGCGTGGGCACGCGGATGAACACCTCTGCGGATGCGCCGTACCTCGATTGCGCCTGCAAGCTCGTCGAATACTCGTGCGAGCCGCGCCGCAAGCGCTCGGAGGGCAAGGCGACACTGCCTGGCCGCAAGCAGGTTTTCCGCAACCATGATGGGGCCGGCCGTATTCTCGAGGACTGTCTCGCACTGGCGCATGAAATGCACGACGGTGTCCCCTTGCTGGGTACCGCGATGCGAGACGGCCAGCGGTGCGCGCTGCCGCCAATCGACGCAATTCGCGCCCATGCCGCGCGCGAGCCTGCGTCGCTGCCGGGGCGCCTGCGTACGCTCAAAGGTTCAGCCATTTCGGCCCCGGCTCTCCGCACGACTCGAGGCGCTCATCGCACAGTTGGACCGTGGTTCCTGACGTGAATTGAGAAGCCATTGTGCCGGGCGGCTTTTGCCTTTTGCTCCAGTCACGAAGACGAGGAGAGTTCCGCAAATTGACCGGCAGGGCCCCGATGCCGTTGCCGATCACCAGCTGGCGGCAGTTTCACGGAATGTCTTCGTCGATCGAAACCAGTGTATGTCCGGATGTCTCCCGGTACTTGCGCGACGTCGATCGACCTGCAGCACGGCATCATCGTCTGAATGCCGAAACCCACAGGCTGGTGGCGGCGACGCTTGCGCCTTGTCACGGACGCTTACGGCGCTCGGCGACATGGCGCGCCGCCAGGAATGCCCGCCACGCAATCGACGACGCAAATCAATTTTGCAAACAAGAATCGTTTACATTTGCGTTACGGGATTGTATATTTCTCCCTGCAACGGCATGACAAGCCCCACTGATGACGGGCAAGGGAACTCCCCTCGAGCACGGCCGTTGCTATCCCCCGCCATGCGCAGGCATCGCCACGTCCTCGGTTGCGTGCCTGCGGCGCATGAATTTCCGTAGGCGCTTGCTCGCATAGCCGGCCAGCGCCCGGCGAATCGCGCCAATCATTCGAATGCCAGGCAATCGGGCCGCTCCTCGCTCACTGTCAGCGAAGGCTGCAGATGGAGCCTGCGCGTTTTCCGGATGTTTCGCAGTGCTACGTAGTATGGGGAAGCATATTCAAGAAGAACGGGAGCTGTTTGATGAAGCAGAAAGTCACATCGGTTGCGATTCGCCGTCTGGTTTCCGGTGCCGCCAACGCGAGTGTCGCCATGACGCTCACCTCCGTGCCCCTGATGGTGTTCGCGCAAGACCCGGCCACAACGGCCCAGGCGCGCAAAGACCAGCAGCTGGGCATCGATGCCGCCGGCGAGACGGCGCAACCGGTCGCGCAGGTGCCCAACGACGTTCCGCCTGCCACGGCGGTTGGCGGCGCACTGCCGAAGATTTCCGTCACGGCAAGGGCGCTGCTCAATACGAACGAAGCCTCCACCGGCATCGCGCGGCTTCCTGATACGGTCAGGGAAATGCCGCAGACCGTCAACGTGGTGCCACGCGAACTGATCGAGCAGCAGAAGGCCACGTCGCTCGAGCAGATTTTGAAGAACGTACCGGGCATCACGATGTCGACCGGCGAGGGCAACGGCGGCCAGAACGGCGATCAGTTCAAGATTCGCGGCCTGTCGGCCAAGGGCGATATCTATATCGACGGCCTGCGCGACTTCGGCGCGTACAAGCGAGACAGTTTCGCTATCGATAGCGTGCAGGTCATCAAGGGGGCTTCGGGCGACAGCTTCGGCGTGGGCAGCATTGGCGGTATCATCAACCAGACCTCGAAATTCGCGAATCTCGATACGGCAACGAATGTCGATCAAAGCGGCGGCTCGGGCTCGACGTATCGCACGACAGTCGACAGCAACATCAAGCTCGCCGACACGACGGCGCTGCGCGTGAACGGCATGTACCAGAGCGGCAATACGCCCGATCGCGACAATGTGAAGGACAACCGTGCCGGTGTGGCGCTGGACTTGGGCACGGGCATGGGCACGAATACCGAGTGGCATCTCGGCTACTCATACCTGCATCGCGATGGCGTGCCCGACTACGGCGTGCCGATGGCGCAGGGGGCCGACGGCATCTATCGCCCGCTGCTCGAATACGGCGTTCCGGGCATCGATCCGTCGACATCGTATGTTCGCAATACCGATTGCGACAAAAGCGATACGCACATCGTCTCATCGCTCTTCACGAAGAACCTCGACAACGGCGTCCAGATCCACAACGACACACGCTTTACGTTCTACCAGCGCGATTTCTCGTCGACGAATCCGGCAGCGGTCAGCTACGCCAATCTGCAGAAGCTGCTGGCTGGACAGAACGTCGCGCTCAGGTACGGCGCGGGCGGCGGTGTTGCGTATCTTCAGCGCGGCATCGGCGTGCAGAACGTGACCACCGCGAAGAGCGAATTCAATCTCGGCCAGTTCCGCAATCGCGCCGTGATTGGTCTCGACATGAACTATCAGCGCGACCACCGCGACCAGGGGACCTGGACCGGCCGTGTGAACAATCAGACGGTGGTCAATCCGCAATATCAGATGCCCGCCGGCTGGCGGCTCGGGTACGGTGCGACCACGCGCGACGCGGAATCGTCGGATATCGGCGTGTTCGCGAACGATCGCATCTGGCTCACGCAGCAGTTCTCACTGCTCGCCAATCTGCGCTGGGACTATTTCCGCAGCAAGTATTGGACGAACGCGACAACCGTGGCTGGGGGCACGGCCACTTCGAGCAAGGTCAGTCCCGCGATTTCGGCGATCTGGGAGCCGACGAAGGACACCATGTTCTATACGTCGTTCTCGCGCACCTATCGTCCTGTCGGCACCGATATCGCACTGGCCGTCGGCGGCGTGCAATCGGAGGTGCCGCAAAACGGCGTGGGCAATGAGCCCGAGCGCGCGGATACCGTTGAAGTGGGCACGAAGCTCGACTTGCTCGACAAGCGCCTCGGCGTGACGGCCGCGTTGTTCCAGACGCGCAAGTCGCATTCGTACACGGTGGATCCGGACACGGGCGAGCTTGCGCCGGGCTTCTCGGACAACGGCGAAGGCTACCGCATTCGTGGTGTCGAACTGGGGCTCTCGGGCTGGATCACGAACAACTGGTCGGCCAACATCGCGTATGCGTACCTTAACGGGACCGTTACCGAGGCGAGCGCGGCGACCTCCATCGGCAACACGGCGCCGGGCGTGCCGGCCAATAACGTGACGCTGTGGACGAGCTACATCGTCCCGCATTCATTGCTATCGCTTCCGGGCAGGCTCACGGTGGCCGGCGGACTGCAGTACAGCTCGGGCTACTGGGTCGATTCGGCCAACAGGGCGCGCATGCCCGACAATTTCTCGCTCGACAGCATGATCGGATACGAGCAGGGGCCGTACCGCCTCTCGCTCAATCTGTATAACCTCACCGACCACCGGAACTATCAGTCGGCGTTCAGCACGGCGCGTGCGGTTCCCGCTTCGCGACGCACATTCCTGCTGAGCGCGGGCGTGATGTTCTGATCGCGGCGATTGCCACGGGCGGCTGCGCGCCGGTGCAAAGGCATAGGGTGCCGCCGCGCAGGGCGTAACCGGCTTTCGGATTGGTCACGCATGGATCTATTCAGGATAGCTATATACATGTTAATTCAGATTCCGGACGTTCTCACGTCCGCCGAAGTGAAGCATTGCCGCCAGGTGCTCGAAGCGTCGCAATGGGTGGACGGGCGTCTTACCGCAGGCGATCTTGCCGCGAAGTCCAAGCGCAATCTGCAGATTCCGGCCGATAGTGCCGAAGCGCGCGAACTGGACGAACTGATACTGAATGCGCTGGGCCGCAACACGGCCTATCATTCGGCTGCGCTGCCGTTTCGCGTGTTGCCGCCACGCTTCAATCGCTACGATGTCGGCATGACGTTCGGCACGCACGTCGACAACGCGATCCAGACCGTGCCCGGCACAGGCGGCATGCGGATGCGCGCGGACGTGTCCAGCACGATCTTTCTCTCCGAACCCGGCGAATACGACGGCGGCGAACTCGTGATCGACGACGCACACGGCTCGCGCGCGATCAAGCTGCCGGCGGGCCACATGATCGTCTATCCCGCTTCCACGCTGCACCGCGTGACGCCGGTCACGCGCGGCAGCCGCTGGGCTTCGTTTTTCTGGGCCCAGTCGCTCGTCAAGGACGAGACGAGCCGCACGATGCTGCATGAACTCGATTGCGCGATTATCGCGCTCCGGCAGGAACTGGGTCGCGTAGCGGGCGATGAAACCGGCGATGAGCATCCCGCGGTCCACAGTCTCGTGAGTCATTACCATAACCTGCTGCGCCGCTGGTCGGAACTGTGAGTCGCACGATGAACATTCCCGCCGATACCGTTTAGCTGTCCGACTACGAACGGTACTTCCGTGCGCGCGTCGATCCCGCCGTTCACGGGTATATCGCGGGCGCGGCGGCAGACGGCATCACGCAGCGCGAGAATCGCAGCGCGTTCGATCGCGTGAAAATCATGCCGCGTGCACTGGCCGATATTTCTGCGGCCACGGCGTGCACCACGCTGCTGGGAGAAACGCTCGGTTATCCGATCCTGATCGCGCCGATGGCGTAGCATCGGCTGGTTTGTCGGGATGGCGAACTATCGGGCGTGTTGGCCGCTTCGCTGGCGGCTTGCACCGACGAAGTGGCGCTTTTCATGCGTGATGCGGGAATGGCCGGGAGCCTGCACCCGGCCGCGCCTCCATCAACTACGGTGCAGCAAACACATCAGTGCGGTTGGCCGTATTTCCCGAATTCGTTTGCACAAAGAATGGTACAAACGTCGTCCCCCTGACATCGAGCCCCTGATAGTCGCCCACAAAAAAGCCTCTGGAGTTCGGGGCCGTTTTCATATCGAAGGAACCGGCGACATGCAGTTCGCTGCCAAAGCTCTGCCCGCCGTCGGTGGACGTGGTGCGCCAGATATCCGTGGGCAACGTCGTCGTGTCGCCAGCCGGGAGATTGCGGAAATCGTAATAGGTGACGGCCACGGTGCCGGCGGAATTGACGCGAACCGACGGATTGAACGCTGGCCGCCCTGTCGGCGTGTTCACGCGGACCGGCGCGCTCCACGTGTTACCGCCGTCGGTGGATGTCGATAGCGCGATTTCGTCGAACAGGCCGCCATTGAAGCGCGAGTCTTGCCACACTACGTAGAGCTGGCCGGTCACCGGGTCAATAGCGGGTTCGGGAATGGTATCGCCCGTACGCAGAGGCTCGCCGGTGTTGGGATCCGTGACCCCAACGGTTCGCAGGTCCGCGATGATCTGCGGCTTCGTCCAGGTGCCACCATCGTCCGTCGACTTGATGAATGCAACCTTGCTGGCCGTGACGTTGAAGGGTGGCCTGAACATGTCGAAGAAGTCATAGAGCGTGCCGTCCTGCGAATTGACCACGATCTGGTTGCCGATCGTCTGCTGCCGCGAGGGAAGATTCACAATGATCTTCGGTGAGCTCCAGGTTTGACCACCATTGACCGTTTTCGCGAAGAACGTCGGTCCCCGGAACGCAGCAGCGTGCAGATCCGCGTACGGGTTGCCGTTTGGCGACTCGAGCCGGTCCCAGACCGCATACGCAACGCCGGCTTTGATCGGGTTGGCCGTCACCGACTCTTTGTCATTGAAGAACTGCGTGGTGGGCTCGTTGTTGGCGATGAGGACGCTCAGATTGCCCCATGTCTTGCCGAAATCGTGCGAAACCGCGGCAGCCACCGCGTTATTGTTGTTCGACGCGTTGAACGAAATCGATACCGTATAGGCCGTGCCATCTGGTCCGATCGACACCCATGGGTCGGAGGCCCGCTCATACCCGAGCCCGCCGGCACAGGCGCTGAAGGGCAGGGGCGTCTCCCCCCATGTCGCACCGCCGTCGAGAGAGAAACCGGCAACCAGACCGTGCGCGCCGCCGTCCGACCAGCGGTCCTGCTGCCATACCCCGATCAGGTTCGTGGAAATGGCGGGATTCACGGCCAGCCAGGGTTCGACCTCGGCGTTCACATAGTTAGTGCCAGTGCTGGATCCTCCGATAGTGCAACTGGCAAAGGGGCTGGGACCCGAGACCGGTGTGGCTGACCATGTGCTGCTGGTTGCCATGACAACTGGAATTCCAATCAGAAGTACGGCTGCGTTGTTGCGTCGCATGGAAGACTCCTTATCCAGATGCGACCCATAACAGCGGGACCGGTCGTTTTGGGCAGTGAAACAGCAGGAGCAGCCGCGCGCTCCCCTCGTCCAGGAGTTCAACGATGTTGCCGTCGGCGCGCCTTGTTCCCAACCTATCCCGCTCGCCCTACTTGCAACCGCTTCAACTGCCACAGGCCGCGAGCGCTGGTCACCGCCAGCGTGTCGGTCACGACTTCAACACGAGTGTGATCCCAGCCTGTCCTGAGATGCCAGCGTGTTCGGCCCTGCACATGAACAAAGTTGCGGCATGGTCGGCTGTGACAAACACTCCTATTGAATGTAGAACGCCCGCAGCGTGATTAGCGTTAATTTTTTGTAACAGGGACCTGTTGCCAGGTGCACTGACGCAAGTTTTCGATTGACGACGATTGCGGCCTGGCGGACGTCTTACGAGAAATGCTCTCGCAAAACGTAAATCAATCGACAGATTCGCAATAAGGTTCATCGACCTTTCGTCATTGAAAATGAAAATATGTTGAAGCTGTGTTCGGGTCACGCATTGCGTGTCCGCGCGCGTGATGGGCCCGGGTCCAGGACTCGTGCGCGCGTGTCATGCAAACGGCATAACCCCGACCCGTTGCCGCCACCCGGTGCGTAAGGACGGCGACGTCCCGGTACTTCATCTGCCATTCACGCGCGGTAGCCGTGGGTTGCCTGCCAGACGAGACCACTCACCGCACGCTGGACTGCGCGGCCGACACTTCTGGACGCCGCGTATTCATCGCCGCTAACATGCCGCCGGTCGATGCTGAGCGCCTGGGACGAGTGCTTGCCGAAGGGCTGGTGATGCTGTGTAATTCGCGAGCCTCACGGTTCAGCCGAGCATCACTGGCCGCGCGTGAGGCGTGACTGGAACATCAAAAGCGGTGGGATATGCCCGCAGCGACCAGTGTCTGAGACGCACCAAAGTCCGGAGCGCCCGTAGGGGTGACAACCCGTATCCCGGGCCAACTGGTTACTGCATTGCCGTTGTTCTTCATATAGCCAGCCCGTACGTACAGGCTCGTACGCTTCGAAAGGAAGTGGTCGTAGCCGAGTTCGATGGCGGGCGTGTTGTCGTGCGACCCGCGCACGTTGCGTTCAAGGCCTGCCACTTCGATAACGTCCACTGGTGTTGCCTGGATCGTTGCGCCGATCTGGGCGATGCTGACAGGATGTGCAGCCCCGACGGACGCTGCCGCTGAGCCACGCGACGCGTCCTTCGGCCGCGCGTACGTATAGACTAGCTGAATGTTCACAATCCCGAAGCGGTATGTGAGTGCGCCGGTGAAATGCTCGGTTGCAACCAGGTTTAACGAAGAAAAAGGCCCGACAGCGATCGTCTCCGTTCCAGGATGCTGGTATTGATAAGCGAAACCCGCATACAGCCCATGCCCTGTGTACGTTGCAGCCAGATCCAGGACGTTGCCCGTCGAGGCGGGCACGGGTTGCGTTACCGTTGCGGCAAACGCGTACATTGCGTAAAGCCGCAGGCCACCCATGTCCGGCGACTGATAGAGCATGGCATTGCTCGTGCGTCCAGTTATGCTCTGTGTCGAGAGCGTATTCCTGTCTACGGCCAGCACCGCTGCTGAAAGCGGCGACAAGGTTTCGCTGAGACCAAAGGGATCGGCGCCATAAACGACGGTGAAGGTTGGCTGATACTGTCGTCCAAACGTCAGCGAACCGTATTTATGATCAACCAGCCCGACCCATGCCTGACGATAGAACAACGTAGTCGTGTCAGCGAATAGCGACCCGTTGTTGAGGTTGTAGCCCGTTTCAACGTCGAACTTTGCCTCAAGCCCTCCGCCCAGATCCTCTTTCCCCGCCAGTCCGATCCGCGAACCTGCTGCACCGCCGCTTCTTTGCGAATAAGAAGTTCTTCCGCCATTATTCAGGTATTGCACGAATGCATCCGCAATGCCGTACAGCGTGACGTTCGACTGCGCGGCCGCCCCTGCGGCCGCGAGCAGCAACGTAGCTCCGCAGAGCGTCTTTGCAAAGAACGGCATGTCTGTCTCCTTTGTTATTCGGCCGCGCATTTCGAGCGGCCCACTTTGTCTTCGCCTGGATTGCAACCTCGCAATCCTTGTCTTTAGCCCCGTCTTCTCGATCGCGCCTGAAATGCGCACGCGAGTGGTCGAAATCAGTGAAGTGGAGCAGCAGGATCTTGTTGGCGCGCGGCGAGTTCGAGGTCTGGACTTTGCGGTATCCGCTTCCTGATTTTCGAAATCGTGTGGACTTTCACCTGGTGAGCCCACGGTCCATCGATTGTCCGTTGATCCTGCGAAAGAACCGCGCCGAGGTCGAGCGACAGGTTAGTGACGAGAACGTCGTCACCGCGGAACACCAGACTATTCGACCAAAGGAGACCTATGGGCGCCCCCTCGCGATCGATTCCGCCGAAATCGCCGAGCTTTGCAATCACTCGCCCCTGTGTCGGCTCGAGCACGAGAATCTCGTTGGACTGGTTGCATGCAATCCAGATGTTGTCGTGCTCGTCAATGATCAGGCCGTCGGGGCCGCCGCCGACGCGATTGACGAAGACCTCCGGCGTGCCAGGTTCAAGCGTCGAGCCAGTCACCGGTATTTTCACAATCGTGTCGGTCGATGTGTTGGCGACAAACAGCGCTGTCCGCTCCTTGTTGAACGCCAGACCATTCGCGCCGATGCGCGGCGCTGGCCTTGTCGGACTGAGCAGTGGGCTTTTGACCCACGCCACCCCTTCGCCGCCGCCTGGTCCAGTTTTCCAGATGATGCCCTGATGGGAGTCGGTTACGTACACGTTGCCGGCGGCGTCGAACGTCATTCCGTCAAGGCCGGGGTTCTTGCCCGTGACCGTCATGAATACAGACGAGACACCCGTATCGGGGTTGACGCTCAGGACTTTCCCAGACTGGTAATCGATTACGAGCAACTTGCCGGTCTGCGGATTGAAACCAACATCGAGCAATAGCCTGCTTGAGCCCTTGATTCGAACAGTCCGTGGGTGCTCGCCCTGAGGGTCGAACACAATGAGCGTTCCCTCACTCGTCTCAGGTTTGTTCGCCGCGACCGTTACGACGTAGACGTTGCCGTCATGGTCCAGGGCGATACCCTCAGGATGCGCCTCGCCGGGGGGCAACGTCGCAAATGTCTCGACCTTGCCGCGTTCCCAAGCCTTCGTGGCGAGCGGCGTCGCCATCAATGCCAGCAGTATCAGTACCGTTTTGGCCAGGTCCGTTCTCATCTTGCAGTCTCCAAAGTGGGGGAGTTGCAATGCGCTAAATCATTCGATCGTGCCGCCCCATGCACGCGCATCGTCAGCGGTTGTAGAGGCCGGTCAGGGTGGCCATGGCGAGCGTGTTCTGATGGATCAGGAAGCGGACCACCGCGTTGGGCACGTTGGCCGGCAGTTCCAGCTTGGGCACACCCAGCGCATGCACGGTGAAGATATAGCGGTGCGCCGGCAAGCCCTTGGGTGGGCAGGGACCGCCGTAGCCGGTGGTGCCGTAGTCGTTGATGGCTTGAGTGCCGCTGGCGCCCAGGTGAGTGGCGTCGGCGGAGCCTGCGCCGGCGGCAAGCTCGGTGACAGACGAATCGATATCGAACAGTATCCAGTGCCAGAAGCCGCTGCCGGTGGGTGCGTCCGGGTCGTACAGCGTCAGCGCGAAGCTCCTGGTGCCTTCCGGCGCGCCGTGCCATTGCAGGGAGGGCGAACGGTTATGGCCGGTCCCGTCGAAGCCATCGAACTCATGCACCGGTTGCAGCCGTTCCAGATCCTTGAATTCAGGGGATAGTAGTGTGAAGTTCCTCACGCCATTTCCTTTGATTAACTATGGTTTGCAATTAGGAAAACTAATCGTTTATCTCACGACTCGACACTTTGGCCGTGGCCGATTACTCAATCCTGCCTATCCCAATGTTTACGTCATGCGGACAGGTCAGCAACAACCCGGGCATAGGCGTCGCCCATTTCTGTCGCTGTCGGATTGCGGCGCAGCGTTAGTCCGCCATTGACCTGCAGGTTCTGTCCCGTCATGAAGCACGCATCGCTTGCCAGCCACAGAGCGGCTTCGGCGACGTCCTCCGCAGTGCCAATGCGTCCGAGCGGATAGCCGGCCTCGAAGGCCCGAAGTATTTCCGGGACGTTCAGGGCGTCGCCCGACATCGGCGTGCGAGTGATGCCGGGAGAGATCGAATTCGCGCGAATTCCCAGGTGGCCGAATTCGTTGGCCACACATCGCACGACGTGGTCAGTGCCAGCCTTGGTGCCCATATAGGCCGCGTGGTTCTCGAGCATGATCGTCGCGGTCGCCGACGAGATCATGATGATCGAGCCACCCGGGGTCGGACTTTGCTTCATTGCTTTCACGAGCGCCTGCATGAACTGAAATGGGCCCTTGAACTGGAGATCCATCATCGCCTGCAGTTCTTCCTCACTCGTGTCTTCGAATGGCTGGAGAAGTCCCCAGCCCGTGGCGTTGATGCCGACATCGACGCGACCGTAGCGCTCGCGCGCGAAGACGACGAGGGCTTCGATGTCTTCCTTGCGCGTGAATTCGCAAAGCCGGCTGGCGCCTCCTATTTCGCTTGCCAACTGATCCAGTGGCTCCGCGCGTCGTCCGGCCACAACCACGCTGGCGCCTTCTCCGGCGAAGCGTCGCGCAATGCACTGCCCCATGTTGTCTTTGCCGGCGGCGCCGGCGACGATGACGACCTTACCTTCAAACCTCTTCATGAAACTGTCCTCCCTCGATGTCCATTTGCATCTCTCAGTCTCCAGGCACGGGTTTATCGACCGTTGGTATTTTCTGGCTTACCGCTGCCACGCCATGGATCTGTTTTGTCTCGCGCCGCGCGCGTCAGTACGACTTCGGCAGCCCAAGCGCCTGCTCGGCCACGTAGCACAGCGCGAGTTCCTGCGTCACCGGTGCGAGCAGCGACAGCACGCTTTCGCGCAAGCCGCGCTCGACGTGGTACTCCTTCGCGTAGCCATAGCCGCCGTGCGTGCGCACCGCGCGCAACGACGTCTCGAAACTGGCCTCCGCGGCCAGGTACTTGGCAGCCGTGGCCTCGACACCGCAGGGCTTGCCGGCGTCATAGAGCGCCGCCGCCTTCCACATCATCAGTTCGGCCGATTGAAGGCGCATCCAGCATTCCGCCAGGGGATGCTGGATCGCCTGGTTCTTGCCGATCGGGCGGCCGAACACGACGCGTTCCCTGGCGTAGTCCGTGGCCCGCGCCAACGCTGTGTCAGCGGCGCCAAGCGCGGCAGCCGCGACGAGGATGCGCTCCGGGTTCAGCCCGTGCAGGAGGTACCTGAAGCCCTGGCCTTCCTCGCCGATGCGATCTTCGACGGGGATTTCCAGCCCGTCGATGAACAGTTCGTTCGAGTCCACCGCCTTGCGCGCCATCTTCTCGATCTCGCTGATACGCACATGCGAACGGTCGATGTCGGTGTAGAACAGCGTCACGCCGTCCATCGGCCGCGCGCATGCCTCGATCGGCGTCGTGCGGGCCACGAGCAGTATCTTGTTCGCTTGCTGGGCGGTCGAGGTCCAGACTTTCTGGCCGTGGACGATGTAGCGGTCGCCGGCGCGGCGGGCGGAGGTTCTGATGCGTGTGGTGTCGGAACCGACGTTGGGTTCGGTCACGCCGAAGCAGGCGCGATCCGAACCGTCGATCAGCGGCGGCAGCATGCGCTGCTTTTGCGCCTCGCTGCCGAACACGACCACCGGCTGCGGGCCGAACAGGTTCAGGTGTACTGACGAAACCGCCGCCGAACCGAGCTTGCCGATCGTGCGCATCACCATCGCGGCCGCCGAGATGCCGAGGCCGGCGCCGCCATGTTCCCTGGGCATGGTCACGCCAAACCATCCGCCGCGTGCAACGGCATCGCAGAACTCGCTGGGCCAGCATCCATCGCGGTCGCGCTCGAGCCAATAGTCGGCACCGAAGTCGGCGCAAAGCACCTCGACGGCGTCGCGAATTGCAAGCTGGTCTTCGGAAAAATCGAAGTTCACGCGGGGAGCTCCTGCAACATGACTGTGGGGACGTCGACCGGCATGTCGAGCAGCATCTGCGCCATGCCCTTGCCGAGCGGGTCGTTACGCATCGATGCCATGCCGCCGCCGCCCAACGCCCGCTCGCAGACGAGGTTGATGGCATGGATGCCGGGCAGCTCGTAACGTTGGACCGGCCCCCGCACCAGATGGCCGAGGTATGTCGCGACCCGTTCCGACGTCACCTGGTCTCTTAGCACCGGCAGCAGGGCCGGATGCCGCGCGATGAGACCAATGTTGGAAGTGTCGCCCTTGTCGCCGCTGCGTCCGAGCGCGATTCTCAGCAGCGGCACGGTCTGGCGTGGGCCGGCGGGCAGCGCACCCTCGCTGGGCACCAGCGGTTCCCGCGCGCCCTGCGGCTGCGGTGGCGGCAGCGCCACGGTGAATGTCGTCTCGCCGAGCGTGACCGTCGGCGTCACCTGCTCCTTCGGCATGAGCCAGGCGAACTGCCGCAGCACCGGCGACACCGTGGGACGCCCACCAGCACCGGTCGTGCCGGGGGACCAGGATGTGCCTGGTGCGGCCAACTCGCGGCTGAACATCTCGAGTGCACGCCGGTCGGCATGCGTCACCGTCAGGCGCAACACGACTTCGCGCGTCGGCAACGGGCGCGCGTGGGGCCCGTAGGCCGACTCCGTGCCGAGCAGCTCGATATGGGTGCCCAGGAAATCCGTGAACCCGCGCTCACGCAGCAGCCGGCGGCCGCGCTCGAGCAGCGCCTCGCCTGTGCGCTGCGCCTTCGCTGCGGCGTCGATTCCGACGATGGTAAGTTGTCCTGACACCTTGAAGCCCGCCGGCGCGGTGGCGCTGACCTTGTAGGTGCCGGTCGGCGGCCGGCCGCGCGCGCCGGTCACGCGCACGCGATGCGGCCCGGTCTGTTCCATGCGCACCTGTCGAAAGTCGCAGGTCACGTCCGGAAGCAGATAATTGGCCGGATCGCCTATCTCGTACAACAGTTGCTCCCCGACGGTTGCGGGCGTGACGAGGCCGCCAGTGTCCGCGGGCTTGGTGACTTCAACGCTGCCATCTTCGTGGCACTCGACGATCGGATAGCCGATGTTCGCCCAGTCCGGCACGCTGGCCCAGTCGGTGTGCAGGCCGCCCGTCGCCTGGCAGCCGCATTCGATGATGTGGCCGGCCAGACTGCCGGCCGCGAGCCGGTCGAAGTCGTCGGCCGCCCAGCCGAACTCGTGCATCAGCACGCCCAGGGTGACGGCGCTATCGACGCAGCGCCCGGTGATCACGATGTCGGCGCCCGCGGCCAGGGCCTGCGCGACGGGCAGTGCCCCCAGATAGGCATTGGCCGACACCAGCCGCTCCGGCATCGGTTCGCCGCTGGCCATTTCGACCGTGCCGGCCGCTCGCATCGCGGCGGCGAGCGGGAGCACATCGTCGCCTTCGACGATCGCGACGCGCACCGGGACGCCGAGTTCGTCGGCCAGAGCCTGCACCGCTGTCGCGCAGCCCTTCGGGTTCACGCCGCCGGCGTTGCTGACGATGCGAATGCGCTGCTCGACGGCCTGCTTCAGCACCGAGCGCAGCGCCACCGTGACGAAGTCGATGGCGTAGCCCTCCGCCGGCCGCTTCGCCCGCGCGCCCGCGAGAATCGACATGGTGAGCTCGGCGAGATAGTCGAACACCAGGTAATCGATGCCCCCGCAGCGCACCAGTTGCACCGGCCCGAGGCTGCTGTCGCCCCAGAAGCCCGAGGCGCCGCCGATGCGCACGACCTTGCCCGGCGTCGAGAATGTCATTTGCCCGTCCATTGCGGTTTCCTTTTTTCCTTGAATGCAGTCACGCCCTCGCGCGCGTCCTGGGTCAGTGCCAGCAGGCCGAGCTGCCCTTCGCCGAACGCGATGGCCTCTTCGAAGGACATCGAACGCATCGCCTTCATCGCGTACATGCCGCGCCGCAGCGCGGTGGGCGAGTTGGCGAGCAGCCGCGACAGCAGGCGCTCGAGCGCGGCATCGAGGTCGTCGGCCACCTCGTTCACCAGGCCGATCTCGCGTGCCCGCGCCGCGTCGATGGGCTCGCCCGTCAGACACAGCTGCGCGAGGCAGCGTTGCGGCAGCTGAGCCTGCAGCACGGCGAGCACCTGCATCGGGAACACGCCCACCTTCGCCTCCGGCAGGCCGAATGTGGCATGCCGGGCGGTGATCGCGAGATCGCACATGGCTAGCAGGCCCATGCCGCCGGCCATGCAGGCGCCGTTGACGCGCGCGACGAGCGGCACGTTCAGCGTGCGGGCCGCGCGCAGCAGGTCGGCATAGGCGCTGGTCGGCGTGGCATAGTCGAACGCGAAGGCATCCCCGCCCAGGTCGGCGCCGGCACAGAACGCCTCGTCGCCCGCGCCGCTGAGCACCACAGCGCGAATCGTCTCGTCCGATCTGGCGCAATCAAGCGCATCCTGCAGGGCGCCGATCACTTCCGCGTTGAGCGCATTCCGGCGCTCGGGGCGGTCGATGGTGAGAATGAGCCGCCCATCCCGCCGGCTGACGTGCACGAGCTCGCTCATGCTTCGACTCCCGTTGACTCGCTACACGCCGCCACTTGCGTCACGCCCGCCTGCACCATCTCGCGGATCTGCTGGGGCGAGTAGCCGGCTTCGGCCAGCACTTGCGCGCTGTGCTCGCCAAGCAAAGGCGGCGGGCGCAGTGGCGGCAGGGGCGTTTGCGGCCATTCGCTGGGCACCGCCATGGTTCGCAGTACGCCCTCGGTCGGATGTTCGAGTTGCTGAAAGAACCCGATGTCCTGCAGGTGCGGATCGTCGAGCAGCGACTCGAAAGTGTGTGCCGACAATACCGGAATGCCGAGCGGCTCCAGCAGCTCGCGCCATTGCTGCGTGGTCTTCGTTTTCAGCTCATCAGAGAGGATCTGGTACAGCGCCTCGACATGCTGCGTGCGCGTTTCACCATCGGCAAACCGCGGGTCGCTTTCAAACCGCTCGGCCTCGCCGATCACGCGCATGAAGGCTTTCCACTGCTCGTCGGTGTAGACGACGAGGCACACGAGGCCGTCCTGTGTGGCGTACGGCCTGCGCTGCGGGTTGAGCAGCCGCGGATAGCCGAAGCCGCCGCGCGGCGGGACGAACGTGTGGCCGTACAGATGATCGCCCAGCATCATCTGCGCGGTCGTTTCGAACATCGGGACGTCGACCGCCTGGCCGCGGCCGGTGCGTTCGCGCGCTAGCAGCGCCGCGCAGATCACTCCGAAGGCGTACAGGCCCGTCGCCCGGTCCGAGAGATTGAGCGGGGCATAGCGCGGCACGTCCGAACCGGCCCGCAGGCTGGCTTCGGGGATGGCGACTGCCGCCTGGATCAGGTCGTCGAAGGCGCGCATGTCCGCATAGCGGCCGCGCTGGCTGAAACCGAACGTGCCAACGTAGATCAGGCGCGGGTTCACCTGCCGCAGCACGTCATAGTCGAGCCCGAGTCGTTTCATCGCCTGCGGCCGCACGTTGTAGACCAGCGCGTCGGCCGTCTGCGCCAGCTTCAGCAGCGCCTCCTTGCCTTCGGGACGCTTCAGATCCAGCACGATGCTGCGCTTGTTGCGGTTCAGGTTGAGGAACAGCGGGCCAGCGCCCGTGCGCCCGCCAGGACCGGTGGCGCGCAGCATGTCGCCGCCGGGTGGCTCGACCTTGATCACATCGGCGCCAAGGTCGGCCAGCATCTGTGTGGCCGAAGGTCCCATGACGACTTCGGTGATATCGACAATGCGCAAGCCCGCGAGCGGTCCGCCGTGGTCGTAGTCGTTTTTCATCTGGCCCGTGCTCCTCTTTTCGGTCAGGAACCGGCCACGTCCGCGCCATTGCCGCGGATGTAGGGCACCGGCCCGATGTTGCGCGCCGCCGCGAGGGCTTCGAGCGCGTACCGGATCGAGACCGCATCATTGAGCGAATGGAACGAGCCGTCCTCGTTGAAACTGATTTGCGCGCCTTCGATCCAGGCAATCGTGATGGTGTCCTCAGTGTTGTCCGCGGGGGTGTAGAAGGTGTGCACCGAGCCGCCGGGCTCGTACAGATAGGAGCCCGCCGTCTGCGGCTGGTCGGGGTACTCGCGATACATCCAGCATCCCTGGATCGTCCACACCTGCGCCGTACCGGTGTGGTAGTGAATCGGCAGTGAGCATCCGGGTTCGAGGATGGCCATGAAGACCCACTCGCCACGCTCCAGGTCGAGGCGCAGCGGCTTGATGTGGATGCCCGGGAAGACATCCTTGATCAGCGGAATCTGCTCGATGTTGACGGTCAGGAGCTTGTCCTGCGGCAGAGCGGGCAGCGGCAGCGGGGCGCCGGTGGACGTGGTGGGCTGCGCGAGAATCCTTGCGTTCATGAGTTGTCTCCGATGGTTGGTGAAGGTAAGGCAGTGGATGGAACGCGCCCTTTGACAAGGAAGCCGGACGCAGGCTGCTCCGGCAACGAGCGCAGGGAGGCGGCGGCCCCGCGCGGAAGAAACAGGAAATCGCCCGGGGCGAGACCGAAGGCCTGCCCGTCGACACATGCATCGATCCGTCCGTTTTCAACGTAGAGAACCTGCTCGGCATCAGGCTCCGAACTGCACGCCGATACGCTGCCGGCGCTCATGCGCAGCGCAGCAATGTCGACCCAGCGCGCGCCAACGGTCTCCCGGTCGATAAGGGGAACCGTGCCCGTTGCGGCGTCCCCGACGGCAAGCACGCGCACCTTGCCGTGACCGCTCGTGCCGGGCGCGCCTTCGGGTTCCGTGATCGTGTGCGCCGGGTTCTCGCCATACGGTGGCGTATAGACGACCAGCACACGCCCGGGCTGCTCGCTCGTCACGCGAAACGAATGGAACACGCCTGCCGGCACGTAGGCCCAGGTCCCGGGCTCCATCGCTTCCACGCGACCCTCCGCACCAGACTCGCCGGTTCCCTCGATCATGTAGGCGCATTGCTCCAGGTGGGGATGCGCGTGCGGCCGCGCACCGTGCGATTTCACGATCGTGCCGACCAGCACTTCGAGCGCCGTCGCGCCGACGGTCTCGGGGCCAATCACACGCACATTGGAGGTGCCGGTATGGTTGGCCGGCGCGTAGGCGGCAAGGTCTGCCGCCCGGATCACGGTAGGTACGGGCTTCATTCGGGCTGGCACCATGTGGTCTTCATCGCCGTGGCGGTGGCCTGCGCCGCCATGAAGCCGGAAGCGCCAGAGTTGGTCGGACAAGTAGCCGACGCTCTTGCGAGCGACGCGAGCAAGGGGGTGGCGAGGAGGGAAAGGTTCCGCATGCGCATCGAACTCCAACGAGGATTTAACTTCGGAGAGTTGAACCTAAATGCCTAATGTTAGTAGTTTAGGCATGCGCAAAATGACGTCAAGTACGGGCTTACCCGACAGTCACGGGCTTACCCGACAGTTCGCCGCTGGGGCTCGGTGATTTCGGGTGCGGTCTTCAGGGCGGACGCGGGCAGGTCCATCTCGGAGACGTAGCGGTCGCCCCGATACCAGGCGGCACCGGCGTACAGCACGTTGCCTTTACCGTCAACGAGGCGCCGCGCGATCTTCGCGACCGGCGAGGCAAACGGAATCTTCAGCATGTCGCATAGAGGAAAATCGGCGGGCATCACGGCCATGCGTTGCCGCAAGCGTTTGCAGCGCGCGCCCAGTTGGTCGAGCACCGCGGCAAGCAGTTTGCGCTTCCTGGCGGTGTCCTTGGGCAGTAATTCGAAAAGCCACATGGGCACATAGATTTCGGCGTAGCAGAATGGCTCGCCGGAATAGGAGTGAAGCTTGCGAACACATACGTAGTCGTCGTCCGCCCTGTCGTCTGGTCCGAGCAGTTCCAGCGGCACCTTGGTGCAGCGCCGGACTTCGAGTATCTCGAAGACAAGCGCCTGCGGCGCGGCGAAGGGGTTGTTGATTACCTGTTCGAGGTCGCCCGTGGCGGCGGGCAGCGCTGCAACGTGGGTCCCGACGCCCCGCTGGCTGCGGATCAACCCTTCCTTGGAAAGCAGCTCGTATGCTTGCCGGACGGTAACGACGGCGACGCCGAGATCGTCTGCAAGCTGCGTGATCGGCGGCAGCTGCGTGCCGAGCGGGTACTGACCGTTCGCTATCCGGTGCCGCAGCAGGGACGCCAGCCGCTGATACTGTGCAACGCCGCGCTCAGGCGGCAGCTCCATCCGCTCGGCCCCAATGGGTCGCTCTTCCGCCATCGTCTAAATCCTAATCAGCCAATGTTGGAATTATATGCCAGTGATGCACTTTTGCTTGCGGGGCTTGCCAGTTGGCAACCCACCGTGAACGGGTTCTGGTTGTTCGTCGTTTTACGATGTGCCACGAGCACAGCTTATTCCGGCTTGATGGGTTCGGATTTCGTCGAAGCTTAAGGGGTGTGGCCGCGAGTGACACGCCAAACAGCCTGACCGTGAACCGTCGTTCGGCCCTCGGGGAAGCGCTCTGGCATCAAGGCAGGGTGCGCTCCAGCTCGACTTCTGCCCGCAGGCTTTCTGCATCGCGATAGATAGTGGCCACGGCGAGGACAAGTCCGTCGCGCTTGTAGCGCAGGACACAGTCGCGTCCTGCGATATTGCCGTCAACCGAGATCTCGTCCCAGCTCTGCGCGTGTCCGAGATAGTTGATCGGGACGTCGTAGTGCTGGCTCCAGAAGAATGGCACGGCGTCAAACTTCTCACGTCCGCCAATCAGGTTCATCGCCGCCGTTTGTCCCTGGCGTTGAGCGACAACCCAATGCTCCACGCGAATGGCCGTGCCAGTATGCGGATCGGGCCAGCGAGCAATGTCGCCGGCAGCGAAGACGCCAGGCGCGCTCGTCTGCAAGCAGGCATCGACCATTACGCCCCGATCGATTGCGAGGCCGGCTTGCTCGGCCAGCGCGAGTCGTGGTCGCACGCCGACGCCGGCCACCACCAGATCGGCCTCCACGCTGCCGCCCGCCTCGAGCGATACCTGCTGCGTATCGATCGCGCTGGCGGTGTTCCCGAGGTGGAAGACGACGCCGTGTTCCTCATGCAAGCGCTGCAAGAATTCACCCATCTGTGGCCCCAGCACACGTTCCATCGGACGCCGCTCTGGCGCCACGACGTGTACTTCGAGCCCACGCGCGCGCAATGATGCCGCCACTTCCAGTCCGATGAAGCTTGCCCCGATCACGACCGCGCGCCGCGTGCTCGCCGCGCGAGCGATGATGGCGCGGCAGTCGGCCAGTGTGCGCAGGGTATGCACATGCGGCAGATCCATGCCGGGAATCGGCAAGCGAACCGCTTCGGCTCCCGTGGCCAGCAGCAAGCGGTCGTAGGGCACCTTGCTCCCATTCGATAGTTCCACTTCCTGCGCGGCGACGTGAAGGCGTACGACGCCGGCCTTGAGCCGCAGATCAATGCGTTGATCTGCATAGAAAGCGTCGTCTCGAAGCGGCACCCACGCCTCAGGCGCGCTGCCGGCCAAATAGTCCTTGGACAGATTCGGCCGGTCCACTGGCGGGGCGTCGTCGTCGCTCAGCATCGTGAGACTGCCCGCGTAGCCGAGGCGCCGCAGACGCTCAGCAGCGGCGAAACCTGCAGCCCCGCCGCCGACGATCACGATCTTCTGTGGCGCTCCGGCCGGCGCGGACACAGAAGCGGCCGGTGGTGCCTTTTTGTGCAGTACGACAACCTTGTCGCCCCGAACCTCCGTGGACCAGCACGCGACAGGGCTCAAAGCCGGAGCCCGCACCGCTTCCCCCGTGCGCAGGCTGAAGCACGCGTGATGCCATGGGCACCGTACCGTGCCCTCGACGATCAACCCTTCGGCGAGCGGGCCGTGATAGTGGGTACAGGCAGCGTCGATAGCGAAGAATTCATCACCGAGCCGTGCAATCAGCACCGCGTCATTACCGACGTGTCCAGACAACAGGCCAGCTTCGCGAAGCGATTCGGTGGGCACGCCCTGCGCCAGATCAGGACCGCTTTCATTCGGTGTCTCACTGCTCATATCGACCTCCGCGGACGCTTGAGCCCCGCTTGACCAGCCAGGGGCCAAATCGAACGGGCGCCGGCAGCCCATGCACCACCACCTGCGCCGTGGAGACTGCTTCTTCCAATGGTAGTCCAGGTTCATCGGAACACCGCCACCGGCGACAACCACGCACGGCACCGGCGTACGGACGCGTGGCCGCACCGGCGTACGGACGTGCGCTGCCGATGTCAATAGCCGCGCAGAACTACAATCATTCAACCGGTCTGAACGCGCTCCACGCAAACCCAGGTGATGGGGTGGCTACGCGCGGACTCTCCGGGCTGCGTTACAGTCTGTTCGGTCGCGCTCACGGCAGACCGGCAGTGCGCGATCGATCCGATCGCGGCAGGGCAGGGGCGGCGGCCTGCACAGGAGGGACTATGCGGTCGGGAGTGAAGTCCGGCGTGCGCCTGAGACGCTATGCAATCACGGCGATGGCCGTCATCGCCGGCCTGCTTGTCGTCGGACGCATCACCGGTACCCTGGTCGACTGGCTGTGGTTCTCTTCGATCGGCTATGGTGGCGTTTTCTGGACCATCATTTCCGTGAGAGCGCTGCTGTTTGTGGCGGTGTTCGCAATTTCGGCGGGCGCGATATGGCTGTCCGGGATTTTGGCGCATCGTTACGCGAGGAGCGTCGATATCTCGCAAGCGGACGCCGCCGATTCGCCGGATGCGGCTGAATTTACCGGCGATCTGGCCGAACTGATCGCGCCGCGCGTTCCCTGGCGCTCCAGCATTGCCTGCGTCGCGGTCGTCCTTGGGTTGCTTGTCGCCGCCAGCGAGATCTCAAACTGGGACGTCGCGCTTCGCTTCATTTATCAGGTGCCTGTGGGCGAGCGCGATCCGATCTTCGAGCGGGACATCGGCTTTTATCTCTTCTCGCTTCCCGCCTATGTCGCGCTCAAGAACTGGCTGCTGTGGCTGGTCTTCTTCAGCGCGATCGTGGCAGGTGCTGTGTACGGGGTGCGCGGCGACATCGCGCCGGAGCGGCCACCACGAACGCTTTCTCCCGCTGCCATCACTCATGGTTCGGCACTGCTCGGTGTGTTCTTTGCGCTGAAGGCCTGGTCGTGGTGGCTCGAGCGCTTTTTGCTGCTCTATGACGACAATGGCGTCGTGGTCGGCGCCAGCTATACCGATGTCCACGTCGAGCTGCCGGTCCTGTGGATGCTTGTCGGCCTTGCCGCGGCGTCATCCGTTGCCCTTTGGATCTACATGCGCCGGCGCAGCTATCTGCTGCCTGCCGTTCTCACGCTGCTCGTATTCGGCAGTTCGTTTGCGTTCGCTGTGATCTATCCGTCGCTGTTTCAGCGCTTCTATGTCAAACCGAGCGAGCTGAAACTCGAAACACCCTATATCGAGCACACTATCGCGCTAACGCGGGAGGCTTACGGTCTCGCAAAGATTGAGGTTAAGCCGTTTGAGGCCGAGCAGGGATTGACACTCGACTCGCTGCAGGCCAATCGGGCGACCATCGACAACATCCGGCTATGGGATGTGCAACCACTGATGGATACCTATGCACAGTTGCAGGAGATCAGGACTTACTACAAATTTCTCTCGGTGGACATCGACCGCTATCAGCTTGACGCCGGATACAGGCAGGTGATGCTGTCGGCGCGTGAACTGGAACCGGCAATGCTTGCACCCAATGCCCAAACCTGGGTGAACCTGCACCTTATCTTTACTCATGGCATTGGCGTCGTGATGTCGCCAGTCACCGAGAAATCCACCGAAGGCCTACCTTCCTTCTATTTGCGGGACATTCCGCCCGTCTCCAACGGCGGCCCGGCCGTTCGCGAGCCACGTCTATATTTCGGTGAAGGGCGGCAGGATTATGTCATCGTGAACGGCAACGTAGCTGAATTCGACTATCCTCAAAGGCCGACCAATGCCTACACGACGTATAGCGGGCGCGACGGCGTCAGCGTCGGCAGCGGGGCGCGACGTAGTCTCTTCGCCTGGGAGCTCGACGATCCCAACATCCTGCTGAGCGGCTATATCACAGACCAGAGCCGGGTCCTGCTTCACCGCAACATCCAGGACCGCGTGCGTACGATCGCGCCGTTCCTGGGTCTCGACCATGACCCCTATGTCGTCGCAAGCAATGGGCGCCTGTTCTGGATACTGGACGCCTACACGGTCAGCCAGTGGTTTCCTTACTCCCGGCCGGGTTTCGGCGACGGCGCCAATTACATCCGGAACGCGGTCAAGGTCGTGGTCGACGCGTACAACGGCACGGTCGACTTCTATGTCAGCGATCCCGCCGATCCGCTCCTGCGCACCTATGAGCGCACCTTCCCGGGTTTCTTCAAGCCTTTGGACATGATGCCACCGGAGCTCCGGCGTCATATCCGCTACCCGGAAGATCTGTTCCTGATCCAGGCGCAGCTTTACCGCGCCTATCATATGGATGCGCCGGAGGTCTTCTACAACCGCGAGGATCTGTGGCAGTTTCCCCAGGAGCTGGTTGGAATCGATGGCGGGAGCTCCGCGAGCACGATGCCGCCGTACTACACGATCATGCGACTCCCCGGCGAGGCACGAGCCGAGTTCATCCTCATGTTGCCGATGGTGCCGAGCCAGCGGGAGAACATGATTGCCTGGCTGGCGGCGCGTTGCGATCCGTCCGGCTACGGCAAGCTGATCGTGTATGTCTTTCCCAAGGACAAGCTGGTCTATGGACCGTTTCAGATTGAAGCGCGCATTCAGCAGAATACCGAGATCTCGCAGCAGATTTCGCTGTGGAACCAGATGGGCTCACGCGTCATTCGCGGTCATCTTGTGGTCGTGCCGATCGAGAACTCGATTCTCTACGTTTCTCCGCTCTATTTGCGCGCGGCGTCCGGCCAGTTGCCCGAGTTGAAGCGGGTGATTGCCGCCTATGGCGACCGTGTGGTGATGGAGGACAGCCTGGGTGAAGCGCTGGCGGCGCTTTTCAAGGAGACCGGACAAGCGGCCTCGCCACCCCGAGGCAATGTGGACGCGCGCGCAAAAGAGGCACTTGCCCACTATGACCGCGCCATCGAGCGACTGAAGGCGGGAGACTGGAGCGGCTTCGGCGCGGAACTTGACGCACTCCGCCCGTTGCTCGAGGCACTCGGTTCCGGCCGTTCCGATGCCCGGAAATGACCGAAGGGAAATGAGTCAGGTCCGCGCTGCCTGACTTTGTGTCGATGAATGCGGTTCGCCGAGGCAAGCGTCGGCAACATCGACGATCGGCTCGCTGTCGGCGTGAGCTTGAGGAAAACTTTCATGAAAGACGATCATCACAGCGATCCTGCTTCTGACCCAGGCAAACTCAAAGGCCCTGGCGGCATGACTTTGCGGCAGATCCACGAACAGGTGCAGAAGTCCGTCCAGCGCGACCGCGATGCGCAGACTGCGCACAGCTCGCCCGCGCCGCCGCAGAGCCGGTGGCAGCGGTGGGTGCGCTATGTATGGGGCCGCAGCGGGCGGCGCTAGCCGCAGTTTGATCAGGGCAGTGCTGGCCGCATTCGCGAGCGTGAATCGGTCCTGGAAAGCATGTGCGCGAAGGTCGGGGCATGGGTGGCGCATCGCACAAGCACATACATGGCAGAAGGCCTACGATGTGGGAAACATCGAGGAGGCCGTCATGACCACGGCTGCCAGTTTTCACATCGGCTACACGCAGTACCTCGGCCCCGAAGGTGACCCCGTGCATCCGCTTCCGGCCTTCGCGCGCGATCCCGCAGCGCTCCTGCCGCTGTATCGCGCGATGGTGCTGACAAGGGCCTTCGACACGAAAGCGGTCGCGCTGCAGCGTACGGGTCAACTCGGCACCTTCGCGTCGTCCGTTGGCCAGGAGGCGGTCGGTGTCGGCGTGGCCAGCGCGATGCGCCCTGAAGACGTGCTGTTTCCTTCCTATCGCGACCACGCGGCCCAATTGCTGCGCGGCGTCACGATGACGGAAAGTCTGCTCTATTGGGGCGGCGACGAGCGTGGGAGCGATTTCAGTGTGCCTCGCTTCGACTTTCCGAACTGCGTGCCGATCGGCACGCAGGTGTGCCACGCGGCGGGTGCCGCCTACGCGTTCCAGTTGCGCCAGGAGCCGCGCGTTGCGGTGGCGCTTTTCGGCGACGGCGCGACATCCAGGGGAGATTTTTACGAGGCGATGAACTTCGCCGGCGCATGGGGCGCGCCGCTCGTGCTCGTGATCAATAACAACCAATGGGCGATTTCGGTGCCGCGCAGCCATCAGAGCGCTGCGCAAACGCTCGCGCAAAAGGCGATTGCGGCGGGAATCGACGGACTGCAGGTCGACGGCAACGACGTGATCGCCATGCACCACGTGGTTGGGGCAGCACTCGCGAAGGCGCGGCGCGGCGACGGTCCAACCTTGATCGAAGCGCTCAGCTATCGCCTCGGCGATCACACGACGGCCGACGATGCCACGCGCTATCGCGACGCCGAGGAGGTCAGCAAGCAGTGGGAATCCGAGCCGCTGCGCCGGTTGCGCACGTACCTGATCCGTATGAACGTTTGGGACAAGGCGCGTGACGAGCAACTCGGCAAGACATGTCACGCGCAGGTCGAGCAGGCTGTCGAGGCGTATCTCGCGATCGCCGCGCCTGACGTGTCCTCGATGTTCGACCATCTCTATGAGGCGCTGCCGCTCGCCATGCGCGAGCAACTGGCGATGGCGCAGCGGTTTGCTCCGCTTGCGCCGGATACGGAGAACGGCAATGGCTGACCTGAACATGGTCGAGGCGGTCAATGCCGCGCTCGCATGGGAGCTTGCGCGCGACCCCGCGGTGGTGCTGCTCGGCGAGGACATCGGCGTGAACGGCGGCGTGTTTCGCGCGACCGTTGGCTTGCAGACGCGCTTTGGCGCACAGCGCGTGATCGATACGCCGCTCGCCGAAACGGCGATCGTCGGCACGGCCGTCGGCATGGCGGCAATGGGCCTCAAAGCTGTCGCGGAGATTCAGTTCAGCGGCTTCATCTATCCAGCGATCGATCACTTGCTGAATCATGCGTCGCGTCTGCGGCACAGGACGCGCGGGCGGCTCACGTGTCCTCTCGTGGTCCGGTCGCCAGCCGGTGCGGGCATTCACGCGCCGGAGCATCATTCCGAAAGCCCGGAAGCGCTGTTCGCGCACATACCGGGGGTGCGCGTCGTGACACCGTCTTCACCCGCGCGCGCATATGGCCTGCTACTGGCGGCAATCCGCGACCCGGATCCGGTAATCTTCTTTGAGCCGACGCGCCTCTACCGCCTCTTCAGGCAGCCCGTGGAGGACAACGGCGAAGCGCTGCCGCTCGATTGCTGCTACGTGCTGCGCGACGGGGCGGATGTCACGCTGGTCAGTTGGGGCGGAGCGCTGCAGGAGGTTCTCGCGGCCGCCGATCTGATTGCGCAGGAGGGCGTGATGGCGGAGGTGATCGACGTGGCCACGCTCAAGCCGCTCGACATGGAGACGATTCTTGCGTCGGTGGCGAAAACGGGCCGCTGCGTGATCGTGCATGAAGGTTCGCGCACGGGCGGCGTAGGCGCGGAGATTGCTGCGGGCATCGCCGAGCGTGGACTCTACTCGTTGCTTGCGCCGGTGCAGCGCGTCACGGGCTATGACGTGGTCGTCCCGCTCTACAGACTCGAAAGTCAGTACATGCCAGGCACGGCGCGCATCGTCGCCGCGGTCAGGCAGGCGCTGGAGGCGCAGTGAAACCATGAAGATCTTCAAGCTGCCCGACCTGGGCGAAGGCCTCCAGGAAGCGGAAATCGTCGAATGGCACGTCAAGAGCGGCGAGGACATCCGGGCGGACCAGCCGCTCGTGTCGGTCGAAACGGCAAAAGCCATCGTCGAGATTCCCTCGCCGCAATCGGGCCGCATCGCGAAGCTGTTCGGCAAGCCCGGTGACATCGTGCATCTGGGAGCGCCGCTCGTCGCTTTCGAAGCGGGTAAGGAAGGTGGTGAGGATGCCGACGCGGGCACCGTAGTCGGCCATATGGAGGTGGGCCGGCAGCCGGTGCAGGAAGCGCCAGCCGCGCCAGGCGTTGGCACGGGAGCGGGGCCTGGCGTCATCAAGGCGATGCCGGCGGTGCGGGCGCTTGCCCGCAAACTGGACATCGATCTCGCGATGGTGACGCCTTCCGGTCCGGAAGGCGTTATCACGGCGGCTGACGTACAACGGGCAGCAAAGCTGCTCACGCAGCTAGGTCCGCCAGAAGTGCTGCATGGCGTGCGTCGCGCGATGGCGCAGAACATGGCGCGCGCCCAGAGCGAAGTGGCGGCCGCGACCGTGATCGACGACGCAGATATTCACGCATGGCCTCCCCATACCGACGTGACGATCCGCCTGATCCGCGCGCTGGTGGCCGGGTGCCGCGCGGAGCCGGGACTGAACGCATGGTTCGACGCGAGGATGGTGCGGCGCCATGTGCTGGAGAAGATCGATCTGGGCATTGCCGTCGATCTGCCGGATGGCTTGTTCGTGCCGGTGCTGCGCGATGTCGCGCATCGGGACGCGGCTGGTCTGCGCGCCGGACTCGACCGCATGCGTGCCGATATTCGCGCACGCAAGATTCCGCCTGAGGAAATGCGTGGCAATACGATCACGCTGTCGAACTTCGGCATGATCGCCGGCAAATATGCCGCTCCCGTGGTGATGCCGCCCACAGTCGCGATTCTTGGCGCCGGGCGGATGCATGACCAGGTCGTGGCGCACGAGGGGGCACCGGCCGTGCACAGGATCTTGCCGCTGAGCCTGACATTCGATCATCGGGTTGTCACCGGCGGAGAGGCTGCACGCTTTCTCGCCGCGGTCATCAAGGACCTCGAGATGGCGCAATAGCCGGCCGATGTGCCGTCGCGGCACTTCAATCACCGCGGGCGTTCAGGAGGCGCCGTTCGTGAAGCGCTTCGCGACATGGTGCTGAGCACCGCACAACGTTGCTTGGGAATCGCAGGCATGCGCTGCACGCTTTGTGCGCACTTGACTCTACGAGACATTCTGCGAAGGCTGCCCGGTCACCATGTCCGACCCTGTCTTGCCCTTCGACGGGAGTACCCTCGAAACATGTATTCCTGTCAGCCGGGCCGCCATATTCAATGTGTCCAGGATAGCGGGGTACACAAACATCAGTTTCCAGGAGGAATCGAAATGAGTGAACTACGGTATCCGAACGAGAGCAGAGAATATCGCGATGCGCGTGACGTGTTGCTTAAGGAAGAACAGGAACTTGTCGACAAAGTGAGATCGGTGGCAAATAGGCGTCGCGGTCTTCCTCCCGGGGGACAGTTAAAAGAGGACTACGTCTTCCAATGGGCCAACGATGGCAAAGTTGGCAAGAGCGTGAAGTTCTCCGAACTATTTGGGGATAAAGAAACCCTGCTTCTTTACTCGTTTATGTTCGGTCCGAACTGGGATAAGCCCTGTCCGTCGTGTACGTCGCTGGTCGACGGGTTTGATCGCACCTGGTATCAGGTCACTCGACACGCCGCATTCGTAGCGATTGCCAAAGCCCCCGCGGATCGAATCAATGCATGGGCCAAACAACGCGGCTGGTCGCAGATCGAACTGGTTTCTGGATCGGGCTCCGCCTATCAGTCCGATTACCGATGCCAGGGAGACTCAGATGATATGCAATGGCCAGTGATGCACGTATTCAGGAGGCAGAGCGGAAAGATTTTTCACTTCTGGGGTAGTGAGTTATCAGCGAATCACGTTGACACGGTGTGGCCGTACTGGAATCTCATGGACTTTACGCCAGAGGGTCGTCCGGACATTCCCACCCCGCCACAAACTTTTCGGTCAGAATTCCTTGAAAAAAACTATCTGAACAGGGAGTAGATTGGCGCGCGGTAGCAGATAGTGCGGCGCGCCGCCGCAAGGCCTGCCTCGTATCTTGCTAACGGGTGACGATGTGGCCCGCTTGCGCCGAGCCGCCCGATGATGACTATGGCCGTCCTGAACGAGAAAAGGGCGCGTCGTGCGGGTGGGCATGACGCGCGAAGGCCTTCCCTGGGACATGTACCAGGCACCAGGAAAATTATCGATTTCGACCAGGCGCGTAAGTCCGTATCCCAGAACTGACGAACTCCCTCGGTCAGGAACACGTGAAAAACCGTATGGCCGCTTGGCGGTCCGCATTGGCGTGGCCTCGTCAAGCTAGCGAGGCGTGCCTGGCGCTCACGAAGCGATTGGTCAGGTCAGCACGGCCTGCCAGGCGTGGTCCACAAGCAGTTCGGGGCTTGCAAACGACTTGAACCACTGCGCCGCCTGCTACGAATCCAGCGAGCGATGCACGCCCATCGTGTTTTCGGCCGTACCCGACGCTCGGCGATGGGTGGCTGTGCGTCGGCTGCAGGTTGGTTTGCTGCCGTTCGCGAACCAGCGTCGGCGAATGGCTTGCTCGCAGTCAATGAATGGGTCTTCTCGACCCGGAAGAGACAATGAGCAATCCCGATAACGGACATTCTTCTAGCCGGGCTGGCAGGAGTTCACAGTGCTCTAAATGACTGCGCCAGTCTCGGCGAAACGTTTCTTGAATTCTGGCAACTTTGCAATGATCTTGTCGAGATCGTCCGTGCGCTTGGGAAACAGCGTGTTGAAATCGTCGCTTCGATAACGCTCAACAAAATCAAAATCCCCGTACAAGATGTGAGCGATACAAACCACCACCCCCTTGAATTTTTCCATCTGATCGTAAGGCGAATTGACGTGGCGCGTGGTGTACTTCGCTGGCAAGCCTTTCAAAAAGCTATCCTCAGTACCAAGTTCGTAGTGGTTGTCAATGAACGCAATTCCATCTTGCATCATCGAAATCAATGCGGAGCGCGCCCCAGAAATATCCAATGTCCTGCCTTGAACGATCTGGCTTGGCTGACCAACCGATAAATATTCCTTGCGATCCTGCACAATCCAAAATCCTAAGCGCAGTTCTTCTGGTGTGTGTTGGAGCAGATGTGAAACGGTCTGGAGACTAACAATCGAGGTAGACGCGCTGGCCCCTAAGACGTATTTGCACAACTTTTGCGCACGCTTGTTGTCGATGCACACGCTTGGTTGCACTGGCGTTGTTCCGCGCTCAAAGCCAAACCCCGGGTGTATAACTAAATCCGTGTGCTTCAAAGTCCTATTCTTGAACTGTCCGGACACAAAGTTCCATCCAGTAAACTGAGAAGAAACCTCGTCACAAATTTCGTAGAGTTGAGCTTTGAAAGGTCTCATAGTCCTTGGGAATTCTGGCCAGCACAAGGGTTTCGAACGTACCTGGTTTCGAATGTCTCTTCATGGTCGTTACAGGCTATCAGTGACGTCCTTCAGCAGCTCACCATCGAACCAGACATCCTCATAGTCCGGCGCAAGCAATACACGCCACCCCGGCGGCAGTGCCAAGTAAGGGACAATGTTCGGACAGCGCTCGAGCAAATGGGCGACATGAAGCGGCTGATAAAAGTCAGCGTCCGTTGAGTGCTCGCCACCGTAAATATACCAACCGCACGTACCGTTTTCCGGGGATAGCCGAGCTGCGTGAAGCGGCACATTTTCAAGGGATCCAAGCGCGATCCCTACCTTCTGGCTCGCTTCGGGCGGCATGTATTCTGCACCGAATCGCCGGCAAACGTTTCTTTGGTCACTGGACATGGTCGCGCGGAATATGCTTGGCTCGTCGTGATTGTCGCCGATCCTGCGGGGTTTGTTGGATGTCTCAAAGTGGCCGCATTGCGCCCCACAGCCGAGCGCGACGATCGTCGTGGGCGTGCGCGTCATGCGAAGGGCATAAGCCGACCTAGATGGAATGGACACAGCCTCGGCCCGTTTCTGCCCTTCGTCTCGCGGCTCGACGGCGGCTGAACGATGACCGTTGGGCCGGTGAAGTGAAGACGCTGTTTGCGCGCGAAAGTCAGGCACGTTCCGCCGTCGTGACCATGTGGCAGCGATTCGTGCGCGCAGACCGCCGCGCATGTCGCGCCGGTTCATCTTGCCGTCGCGCCGTGGCAGGTCATTGTCACGCTTCCGCAATAATTTCCCCAGATCACGCGCCACTGTGCCGGAGCCATCTGCGCTTCGTGATGCGGATAGGTGTCGCCGGTCGCAGCGGGGTGCATCAGGCATCGATCGGGGGGCACACAAACTCAGCCGAATTGCCATTCCCAAGGAGAGAGACCATGCAACGCCGCACGTTTCTGAACACCCTTGTTGTCGCCACCGCTGCCAGCTCGCTGATGCTCGACGCGCAGTCGGCAGAAGCCGGACGCGCGGCGACGCCGGACGC